>JAUSDH010000101.1 GCA_030650655.1 Candidatus Brocadiaceae bacterium | reverse complement strand
CTCCAGACTGCTTAATTCTTTTTTACGTTATATCAAACTGCTGTTACAGATACATAAGAACGTGCCCTCATGAAATTCGTAATAGCCGCCTACTATTAAAGCGTCTATATTAACTTTGGCCATATGTGAAATCTAATCGGTAGGTTCTTTTATGAAAATTGTTATAAAAAACTGGATTTTTATAACATTCTAACTTGGATTTATTCGAAGATTTGGTAAGTTTTTGCTGATAAACGCAAGAACCATTTTCAGCTTTTTATAACAAATTTGTCAAAGCATATAAAGGTTTTTCAAGCAACCTTTCGCTCAATATCTTCGAACTTAACGGCAACCCTCTTGGAGACGCCTGGCTCTTGCATGGTAATCCCATAAAGCACGTTGGCAACGCTCATGGTGACCTTGTTGTGGGTAATGACGAGGAATTGCGTATCTGTGGTGAACTCCTTTAAGATATGGGTGAATCTGTTGATGTTGCTTTCGTCCAATGCGGCATCCACCTCGTCCAGGATACAGAATGGACTGGGCTTGGACTGGAACACGGCAAAAAGCAGTGCCACGGTGGTCATTACTTTTTCACCGCCTGAAAGGAGCGTAATTGAACGAAGCTCTTTATTGGGGGGTTGCGCCACGATATCAATTCCCGCCTCTAGCATATCCACATTTTCCTCAAGAATTAGATCGGCCTTGCCCCCGCCAAACAGCTTCCTGAACATTGCCTGGAAGTTCTGGCGAATGTCGTTAAAGACCTTCTCGAATAATTCACGGCTGGTATGGTTGATTTTTTGAATTAAATTTTGCAGGGCATCCTTTGATTTTTCGAGGTCTTCCTTCTGATTCACAAGAAAGGTCTCACGGATTTCGAGTTCATCATGTTCTTTGATTGCTTCGAGATTCACATTTCCCAGCCGTTCTACCTTTCCCTGAAATTCTTCGATTTCTTTGGAAACTGATTCCCAGAAATCAATTGGAGGAGTGGCTGCATCTGTCGTTTCGGCCTGTGTTGTGGTCATTAACTCCAGACTGATTTCTCCTGTGGTGGCATCCAGGCTTGACAGGTCGAGTTGATATTCCTCCCTGACACGCTCTTCTAAATTCAATATACGAATCTGGTATTCATTTTCTTTGAGTTTCAATTCCTGCAGTTGTTGTTCGGTTTGTTTAATATCTGCCCGTTTTTCTTCAAGGGATGTATTTAATTCCATAACTTTAAGATCGCGTTCCTCTCGTTCAGCCTGAAGAGAGGTTATTGTCTCTTCCAATGCAACCTTCTTTGCCTGAAATTCGCTAATCAAAATTTCAAGTTGTTTAATCTCTTCCTCGGCTTTCTGCTTTTTCTGCAGGCAATTCTGGCTCTCGTTTATTATATATTGAATTTGTGCCTGCATCTCACGCAATTCAACATGGAGTTTGTTCTGGGCGCTGCTCAACCCGTCTCTCTTTTCCTGCCTTTGAGCGAGGCTGACCTTTAACGCCGTTATTTCATCCTGAACGTTCTTTTTCAATTGTTCTTTTTCTTTTACGAGCATGGATGATTCTTCAACCTGCAGTTCTAACTGCCTGTGCTGCTCGCCGAGATGCCTCAGTTCATCTTGCAAAACCTTCTCGCGTTCGCAAGCCTTTTCCAATTCCACATGAATCTCTTCCATCTCGTTCTCGTTGATCTTTTTCTCTGCAACAAGTTCTTCCCGCTTCCGTTCGTTCTGAGTAAGCTCATTATCCCTGGAAAACCTCTGGATATTTACCTGGTCGATTCTCTTTGCTAACTGCGCCGTTTCTACTTCAAGTCCTGTCAGTTCATCAATAAGGATGCGCTTGTCATGTCCGAATTTTTCAAGGGTTTGCTGAATTTGAACCAATTCTTCTTCAATCTTCTTCAATTCGCTCTTACGGGATATAATTCCCACTTGCCCCTGTCTCTTACCCCCGCTTATCGTACCCTCAGGCTCTAACAGATCACCGTCGAGCGTCACGCAACGAACGGTACGGCTATGACTGTTCAAGGACAATGCAGCATTGAGATTCTTTACAACGATTGTATTATTTAAAAAACCACCAATAACCTTGCAAACCGCTTCTGTGCCGTTTACCAGCTTGCTAGCAATACCCACAACATCGGGTTTTTGCAGTATTTCTTCAGGAACAGTCGTATTGCCGTTTATTCTATCTAACGGGAAAAAGATTGCATGTCCCTTCTGGTTATTTTGCAGGAAAGTAAGCGCCTGAACGGCATTGTCGGTAGTATCCGTAACAATACCTTGCACCCTTTCCCCCAGCGCGGTTTCGATAGCGAGTGCATACGGTAGCTCGACTTTCAAAAGATCGGCTATCATGCCCTGGATCCCTTTTACCGAAGCGTTGCTCTTTTTAGCTTCCTCCAGGATGGCCATTGCACCTGCCCCGACTCCCTCTGACCGCATTTCATAATCCATGAGGACTTCATATCGGGAAGTTTTGCTGCTCTGCAGTTGCTTCTGCTGATTGATTTGTTCATCCAAAGACCGTATGATACTAACCAGTTCCTGGATGCGTCCTTTTGAGGTGGACAATTTTTGGTCTAAACTGTTAAATTCATCCGTCAATGCATTTTTTTCATTCGTGGTTTCATGATGTTTGGAGATCAGGGCCTCCACGAATGTTTGAATTTCCTCTTGCCGCTTTGCAAGCCGCATTTTCCGGCTTTTCAGGGCATCATTCTCGGTGGACAGGCTGCCAATCTCATTCTGGAGGCTGGATTCTTTTTGAAGGATTGAAATGACCTCAGACTTCTTCTCTTCGATGCCTTGATACAACAAATCACATTCAAAAACGATTTGCTTCTGTTCTGTTTCTTTTGTTTTCTGGACTTCGACAAGCCTTGAAATTTCCTGCTCTAAGGCGTTCAGCAACGTCTTCGTTTCTGTGACCTTATTGTTTGTTTCGGATACCTTATTTTCCAGGCTTTTTTGCTGCTCACTATATTTTTCTCGTTGAGTATCCAGCTCTTTTATGCGTTCATGGTCGTATTTTACTTTATCCTGATTTTTGGATATCTGCGACTCAAGATTCATCATGTCGGTTTGCCTCTGCGCTAACTGCTGTGCTAACTGTTCTATCGCATCTTCAATCTCATGTATTTGTATCTCAAGTTCGTTAATATCTTCAACCGTCTTTTTGCTCTGCTCTTCAATATGGCCAATTTGCTCTGAGACAGACACCTTTTTGCCCTTAAGGTCCCGATAGTTTCTCAACGAAAGGCCGACCTTTAATTTTTTTAAATGTTCCACATATTCCTGATATTTACGCGCCCTAGATGCCTGGATTTTTACTGAACGAAGTTGTTTTTGTAATTCCTCTATAATATCACCAACCCTGAGTAAGTTCTGCTCAACATGTTCAAGCTTGCTCAGGGCGGATTTTTTACGTGCCTTAAATTTACTGATGCCAGCGGCTTCTTCAAATAAGAACCGCCTCTCGTGAGAATCCGCTTGCAACAAGGCTTCTACATTGCCCTGCTCAATCACAGAATATGCACTCGTACTGAAACCTGTATCAAGGAAAAGCTCCCGAATATCTTTTAACCGGCTTGCTTGTTTATTGACAAGATACTCAGATTCGCCCGAAGTATACAAACGGCGGGTGATGCACACCTCGGTGTATTCGAGCGGCAAAAGACCTTTATTGTTTTGAATGGTCAGAGAGACCTCTGCATAACCAAGAGATGGGCGTTTATCAGTCCCGTTAAATATCACGTCTGCCATTTCATTGCCTCTGAGTGATTTCGCGCTTTGCTCACCCAGCACCCACTTTACGGCGTCAATGACATTACTCTTTCCGCAACCGTTTGGCCCGACAATAACGGTTATTCCATCTTCAAAGAGGATTTCTGTTTTTTCAGCAAAAGACTTAAATCCGAACAATTCCAGTTTTTTTAGTTTCATAATTCTAAATAAACCATCATGAGCCAAAGGCTCACAAAAGAGCATGAAAATATTTCACCCTCCCTTAATCCCACCCGTCAAGGGAGGGAAAGTTCCCTCGCCCCTTGTGGGAGAGGGTCTGGGTGAGGGGTATTTTCGTATCAATACTATAACGAATTCCAGCCTCTCATATACGATACTTTGTTTTCACCATTAACGATTGAATTGGTATGGCCAATAGATTCATAAGCAGTATTGAGTACATAACCCCTTCGGGCAACGTGGTAAAATCCCTTATGAGCACGGTGATGAATCCGCACCCGGCGCCATAGATCCATTTTGCAGCCTGATTATACGTCGTCGTTATGGGGTCGGTTGCCATAAAAAAAGCGCCCAAAATTAGCCCACCGCTCAGTATCTGGAATAAGGGTGGAGCCACAGCCTTACCTAAAATTAACGAGAAAAACACGGAAAGGACAAGCACGCTCCCCAGATAGGATACGGGTATCCTCCAATTCACCACCCTGATTTTGATTAGCCACAAACCTGACAATATCAATGCCAGTCGACACGTTTCACCAAGAGAACCACCCGATGTCCCTAATATGAGTGAAAGATAGGATGTAACTTCGCCATTGGTCTTGAATGCCGTCAACGGTGTCGCGTGAGTTACGGCATCAAGTCCATAGCGAAAAGAATGCAGGTCGGGCATGCCCACAAATGGCATTTGATAGCCCGTAACCAGGAGAGACGGAAAACATATGGTTAAAAACAAACGACTGAACAGGGCAGGATTTACAAGATTATTCCCAACGCCGCCTAACACATTTCTAAATATAATGGCCAGAGCCGCCCCTAACCCTACCAGCCAGAGTGGCGCCTGAGGCGGTAATATTGCGGGAATAAGGAGACATGAAACAAATCCACCCTCACTGATATGATCCTCCCGCGCGATAATAGCCCAGAGCACATCTACAACAAACACGCCAATAATAAACGAAACCAGCAGTTTGGATACAACGCATTGCCACCCGAAAAAATACATGGCTGGAAGCACCCATCCAATAACCAATGCCACAAGCACTGCCCCCATAAACCTTTTTACATCATAATTGTTTCGGATAAAGGGTTGTGAGTGTGTAGTTTCCTTTGTGCTCCGGAGGAGACCGTCAAATGCGCCAAAAATGGCGCCGAATAAGAAGTTGACCTTCGAGTGAGTGTGAATAAAGGATTCCACCCTGTCGAGACTCTTACCGATAATTGGCTCTATTGGTTTGATCAATTTTTTCATTTTTGTTTATCCAAAGCCTTGCATTCCTTGATGATCTGTAAGAGTTCTAATTTAGAAGGGCAGATGAAACTGCACAACCCGCACTCAATACATTTTTCCAGGTTATAGAGGCGCGCCTTTTGCTTTTCTCCCCTTATATAACTGTGATAATAGAGTGCTGGCTCTAAATCCACCGGACAAATATCATCACAGAAATTGCAATAGACGCACCGCCTCAATTCTCCAAGCATGTTTGTGGTTAATGCTAATTCATCCGATTTGAACATGGGAAAGATCACCTTCTGATTCATGTCCTCTAAAACCACAATATTGTTGATAGACCAATCCATCTTCTGTGATAAATCCGTTATTTCCCTGCCGTGTAAGGGGCCATTGATAAACACACGACATTTACCTGACTCTTTGACCCTATTCTGGAGTATCTTCTCAAGAGACGTCCCCAGTTGTACATTGATAATCTCATTCTCCTTCAAGCCTGTGCCTGACAGTGCGATGAAACGTGAATCAACTTTATTCCCCAGCATACAATTTTCGTAGATGGCCGATACCGTTTGCGCATCCAGAATCAAGACACCCTGAGTCGTTGTATCCTGGCCGAAATTTATTTCAATGCCCAAAACAACCTTTGAAAGCATGACGGGGTCGTCTTGGGGATATTTTGCAGCTAACGCAAAAACCTTCATCCATTCGGCATCACCTGCGTAATCCTTTACCGCAGCATTGGGTTCGTTTTCTTTTTTATTTATAGCTATGTAACATTTAGCCTCTGAAAAGTAACGTGTTTTAATCTCTTTGAGCTTGTTGAGGAATGCAGCAGTCTTGTGTTCAAGGATTACCCAATTAGGTAATGCCCATGGTTCGGTAGGACACAGATTCACGATAACATGTTGAATCTTTTGATCAGGAACGCGAAATTCAAATACTTCAGGAATGCCATCCGAGGAGATT
Source organism: Candidatus Brocadiaceae bacterium (assembly GCA_030650655.1). Taxonomy (GTDB): domain Bacteria; phylum Planctomycetota; class Brocadiia; order Brocadiales; family Brocadiaceae; genus Wunengus. Next base: position 15,789 of record JAUSDH010000101.1, on the reverse strand, counting down.
CTTTCTATAATGTTGCAAAATCTTAACGGATAGGTGTCCAAGAGATTAAAACCACCTTTAAACCCTATAGTTTCTTTTCCCATCAACATGTCTTAATCTTGACAAAAGGAATTACATGGCACATAAATTTTCAGTAAAATGAAAAAGATTTCGATAACATAACAACAAGGATTCAAGATGTCAAGCAAACTTATTTACATTAAATTAATATTGCAAAAGTAGCTACTTCATATTACAATGTGTCCATGATTACTGTTGGTATAAAAGAATTAAAAAATAGATTGAGTCATTATCTTCGAGAAATCAAGAAAGGTGAAAAGATCGCAATTACCGAAAGGGAGAAAATAATTGGCACCATTACTCCTGTAGGGAGGGCTGGCGAGGATTCCAAATTGCTTTCCCTGGTTAAAGAGGGTTTTGCCGTATGGAAAGGTGGCAAGCCAACGGGAAGTAGACATCCCGTTAAAGTTAAGGGAAAGACCGTTTCGGAGATAGTCATAGAAGACAGAAGATGATCGTTTACATCGATACGAGCGACCTGGTTAAATTGTATGTAAATGAGATTGGTTCTGATGCCATAAAGGAAATAGTCCGCAATGCAACGGTCATATCAACTTCAAAAGTAGCTTATGCAGAAGCAAGGTCTGCCTTTGCAAGGAAACAAAGAGATGACGGTTTTTCTGCTAAAGTACTCCGAACAATCGTAGAGGATTTCAATAGAGAATGGGAAAGCTATTTTTTAATTGAGGTCACTGACGGATTGATAAGGTCAGCAGGTGATATTGCAGAAAAGCACCTCCTCAGAGGTTTTGATTCCATTCACCTGGCATCAGCCATTAATCTAAAGAGCAAAATCGGGTCAGAGGTATATTTTTCAAGTAATGATGAAAAATTGAATCAAGCCGCTGAGAAAGAGGGAATTATCGTTTTATAGTTGTAGGGCGTATGCGAAACCCAACATCAAATATTCATGGCATTGAAAATTCGTTGGGGTTGGGTTGCGTGACTCTATCCAACATTCCTGTCTATGTTTAATTTCACTCGCTGGCTCAGGATTACAGCCTGAACCAGGGCATTGGGAAATATCCAAAAACCCTCACTGTTTCAACCTCACATTCAGGCCAAAATGTGCAGGTTCAATCGAAAAGATTGAACCTGCAAAAGAACCTTCATACCAACCTGTTTTATTCTCTCATATTCTATATTCAAGGTCAGGCCCCAAGAGATCCCCAATGCAAGCTAAAAAGCGTCCTGTGGCACTTGTTCATGTGCAGCGCATGGTTGTGCCTTCTTCTATCATTTTCTGATTCTAATATTATCCTTGAGCTGATTTATTGTAAGCCAAGGTCTGTATCTGTGAATGACGCTATGACAATTTGAACACACAGGCGACAAATCCTTAATTTTCATTATGGTGTCTGACGTAAGGGCAGAAATAGGTAAAATGTGATGTGCTTCTATATAACCCTTGCCGACGTCACCATAAGTATCCTCAAATGAAAAGGAGCAAATCGCACAAGAAACGGTACCGTTATTTTCTTTAAGCCATTGCTGCTTTGCTAAGTTGACTAAATATTTATTTCTTTCTTTGACCAAATGAATTTTGAGTTTTTCTTTTCCCCCTCTAAATTCAGCATCATTTGGTTCTACTCCAAATTCTTCAGCTAATAATATTTCCTCTTCTGGTGCCTTATAAAAAGCATTTTTTATCAGTATTTCATCGCTTTTATTGGACTTATGTTTTAGAAGGATATCTCTAAGTTCGGTTGAATCGTGGAGAAGCCAGTTTTGGAGTAGAGTATCAAATTGAGAGGTAGATTCGATATCTGGTTCTAATTGTCTTCTGAATGTATCAAGTACGGATTGATTATAAATTCCCCTCCGAGAAGCAACCGAATGCCCTGCGTTAATACGAAGTTGTTTGACAGAGGAGGATGAATGTCTGTTCCGATAATTATCTCGAACTTCCTCAATAATTTCTACTATATTATTTATTTTTGCACTCATATCACATCGCTCAATTTGTTATAGGCACAACGTCACGGCTAAGAGGCTGGTAAAGGAGCGCTGTGGATTTGCCAGTCCTTCTTCAGCCGTTTGTTATACAAAAATATTGCATCAAGAAACAGCTATCCTACCATTAACTCTAACCAATAGTCCTGAAAGTCTCTGGTATAAAGCTGGAAAAACTTCTTGTTCTAACTCTTCAGGCACAAATAATGAAATTGAGTTATCGCTGCAATTGATATCAAAGTCATCACCTGAATGAACGGGCCTATTCTCAGAATATCTGTCCCACTCTTGGAATGTATCACATAGGAATAGAAGAAATGCTAATGGAGTAATATCAAATGCTATTTTATTTGAAAAGCCGTAATAGTTGAGGTCAATATTGTGAATGAAAAGTGCAGAAGACGCAGAAACTATGTCAAGGTCAAAATTCTTTTGATTATAATTTAATCCATTTTGATTTGTGTCTCTGTAGACTTTATTTGGGTTAATCTTATAGTATAAAGCATCTATTACTTTTAATTGAGCTAATGCACTAACAACACCATGGTCAGTCCTATTTTTCTTCCTTAACCAATCATAGTACTCTTCTATATCAATTCCTAGAGCCCATTCAGTCAATCTTTTTTGAATAATTTCACTTGCATCATGATTTTCACATAACTTATCCAAATTCTCAGGATATAATTCAGGATCGACTCTTGGAGAAGGCGAGTTTAAGCTTTTAAGAATATCATTCACTTCATCAGCAAAAGAGCGTTTAATATTGTGTGCTATTTCGATGGGATATCCCAGGTCATGAGTTGGGCCACAAAGCTTCCACATAAACGGGTAATCAAAACGTGAGCCTTTAAATGGAGGGAAAATTACCTTCTCAAGAATATAGACACCTAAAATGAATGTATTGATCGCATGAACAACATGGTCCCTTACCCATGGCTGTAGTTCCTGTACCCTAGGTTCTATACTTGCTAAGCGTCCTAAAAACTTTACTATATCAGCTTTACCATGAATATCTAGAATTTGTCTTATAATATCTACTGATTTGTTTTGACGTTCTTCAAATGTTGGTCTATGGATTTCTCCATTATTATCAAAAAGAAGGGGCTTCTTGAATAATTTCCAGTCATCCTGACTAATGTAAATAGAATATTTATCTTCAAGAGCATTTTGTATATCTTGTAAGATTTTCTCACCGATATGCATTTGTCTACCCTTTTATTGATTTCAATTTGTATAACATGAAATAGCCGTCTTATTTTACGGCTATTAGTACATATAATACTCTTACTGGTGGCGTATTATACGCCCACATGGGCGTATAATACGTGATTTTTAGGTCACAATCGTTTTTAACTCATAAAAACAAAAAAGCCTTACTGCCAAAATGTTCTCTTACAACATCTTCGGCAGTAAGGCTATCTTTTCACTAAAGGATAAGGTATCGTCTCAAACTACATCCTTGTGTGTTTAAAAGACCCTTTTACTTTGCGCCCCCTGATTACTCAGGGTTTGCCTTTATCGTGATTTTTTATTACTCTTCTTTTATAAGGAGCGATCATCAGTATGTCAAATATCTCTTTTCGATGTCAAGAAAGAAATTAAAAAGCAGTACTCATCCATTGTTTTTATTCAACTCAAGAATCAGAGGGATTTCTCCACAATCTGGAAACTTGTGGCATTTGACGCATTCTGACCATATCTTGTGGGGAAGGGTTTCTTTCTCTACCCTGCGGAATCCGCATTTCTCGAAGAATTCAGGCACATACGTAAGGACGAACATCTTTGCAATATGCAGTTTACGGGCCTCCCGTATGCAAACCCTCACCAGTTTTTTACCGATCTCATGTCGCTGGCAGGATTCCAGCACAGCAACTGATTTTATCTCCGCAAGGTCTTTCCAGAAAATATGGAGCGCCGCACAGCCCACCAGGGTATCATCCTGAATAAACACAAAAAAATCCCTGATATTCTCGTACAGCTCACTCAACGATCGCGGCAACATCACATTTTTAGCTGCAAAGTCGTTGATAAGTTTGTATATCTTTTCTATATCGTCTATCGTTGCTTTTCGTAACATGTATTTCTCATAAGCCACAAAGACACAAAAGAAAAAATAGTTTTGTTCTTCGTGTCCTGGTGGCTTTGTGGCAAAAGGTTGTTGAACTTATAACCATCCCTCTTTCCCCTCCTTCGTAAGGAGGGGATGAAGGGGAGGTCTTCCATAGACTATTTACCATATTAGTTATGGACTCGAAACCCGCTTAAATAAAACGAAAATTCCTATACAATTAAATTAACCAAGCACATTGTATTTTCTTATCCTGAAATCAACGCCTAATTCTTCGGCTATCTTTTTGCATTTATCTGTATCTATATTGGGTGATTCTACAATAGAAACCTGTACGTTAGGTATCACCTGTTTTGCATCTTTAATAAATTGAATTAAGGCAGGATATGCCCGTTCTCCAAAAACAGGTTTACATATCTCTTCATATTTCCCGGCAGTCTCGGCATTCAAACTAATACAGATAGTATCAATCAATCCTTTTAATTCGGGAATAATGGGTCTGCCATTGATGAGGTCTCCATGACCATTTGTATCCAACCGGATACGCTTCCCCTTCGATTTCAGGAATTTTGCTATGGTTATCAACTCATCTATCCGTTCTGTTGGTTCACCGTAACCGCAAAAAACAACCTCATCGTATTTACTGGGATCTCCTATGGCACTGATTACTTCTTCTGCGGTTGGTTCTTTCTTTAACCCTAAATGATGGCCTTTCACAATAGGATAGGTTTCTCTCATGCAAAAAGCACACACATTTGAGCACCGATTGGTAAGATTTATGTATAACGAATTTCGGATGGCATAAGCAATCTTTCCTTCCTGTTCAGTCTCACCAATACCAAACAGTTTGTAAGCATTAAAGGTGGTAATCCGTTTAATGTCCTCTACAGATAAACTATAGATATCGGCCAGCACAGGAATAATGTATGCCAGATAGGAAGGCTCATTGCGCTCACCCCTTTTGGGCTGCGGAGACAAAAAAGGAGAATCCGTTTCTAAAAGAAGCCTTTCAACAGGGACCGATTTCGCAACTTCTCGCAAGTCTTGAGCATTCGAAAAGGTAATCGGCCCTGCAAAAGATATATATAATCCCAATTCTATACACTTCTTCGCAGTTTCTCTTGTCCCGCTAAAACAATGCACCACACCCTTGAGCGTACCGTTTTTGTATTCCTCTAATATCTTCAGGCAATCGCTACTGGCGTCGCGTGAGTGAATAATTACCGGCAGGTTGTGGGCTTTAGCCAAGGCAAGATGTTTACGAAATATACGCTGCTGGTCTTCACGAGGACTGCGATCACGATAGTAGTCAAGCCCGGTTTCCCCAATCGCGACAACCTTCGACTCCTTAACCAGAGCTTCAAGGGTCTTCCAGTCTTGTTCTGAAACCTTCATGGCATCGTGGGGATGGATCCCAATGCTGGCATATATGTTATTAAATTGATGAGCTAAAGTAACGCTTTTTTTACTTGCGGAAAGATTTGTACCCACATTTATAATACATCCCACATCGGCTTCTTTTGCGCGAATCAAGACGGAGTCCAGATCGGATTTATAATCCGGAAAATCCAGATGGGCATGGGTATCAATTATCATATTTATGCTTTATATCCTCGAAGGAATTGAATCATTTTTGGTAAAGGCATTTTTAAAAAGTGTTATCGCAGGATATTTTTTCATCGGCGTGTGAAAGATAGAAACCACATCGAAGCTAACATCTATGCCCTCTATCTTCTTTTCTGCAACATAATGCAAGGCAACCTTTACAATTTGCCTCTTTTTGGCTTCTGTAACAGAGAGTTCCGGTGGGCCGTAAGTATCAGAATACCGCGTCTTAACCTCCACAAATGCGATAGTGCCATGATCGTAACAAACAATATCTATTTCCCCAAGTTTACACCGGTAATTTCGTTGCAGTATTTTATATCCATTCTTTTTCAGAAATTTTACGGCAAACTGTTCTCCCCTGGTACCTACATCTCTTTTATAAGATGGTTCCTTAATCTTGCGTTTGAACAAATCTAGTATTGAAGTAACATACTTAACACAAAATAATTGCAAGTTTTTTATCCAAAAAGAGAGGGATAATTTTGTTGCAACTCGCTACACAATAATTCTTAGTCTCCCCTGCAAACTCCACCACTTGGCATGAGCATCACCCACAGATACTCTCGTAGCTTCAATTATTTTTTAGCGGCCGGTGGCGCTTCACTAGCCTTTTTTGTAACTTCTTTCTCAAATTTCTCCTGTAGCCTTGTCCCTTTAGTTGTCCTTCCACGCATGTAATAGAGTTTCGCACGTCTTACCTTACCTGATTTAATGACCTTAATATCAGTAATCTTCGGTGAATGAATGGGGAACACCCGCTCCACGCCTTCACCCTGAACAATACGTCTCACAGTAAAAGTCTCTTTGAAACCACCGCCATTTCTTGCAATTACTACGCCGTTAAATACCTGAATACGTTCTTTGTCGCCCTCAATAATCTTCACCGATACATCCACTTGATCGCCTATTGAAAACGGAGGCGTTGCTTTTTTCATCTGTTCTTTTTCAACCACATCAATAATATTCATAACCTTTATCTCCTGTCTCTAACGTATAAATTCATAATTAAAATCAGTCTATATTTTATTTAAAAGATCCGGCCTTTTCTCCAAGGTTTTTTCTCTGGCATGGTTTCTTTGCCATTCTTTTATTTTCTGATGATTACCAGACATCAACACCGGCGGCACCTTCATACCCCTGTATTCCGCCGGACGAGTGTATTGTGGATATTCCAATAAACTATCATTAAAAGATTCGTTGGCGGTGGAGTCCAGGCCTCCTAACACGCCGGGTATCAATCGCACTACAGCATCGATAACGACCATCGCAGGTATCTCGCCTCCCGAAAGAACGTAGTCGCCAATAGAGATTTCCATTGCATCAAGCCCTACCCGAACCCTCTCATCAAAGCCCTCATAATGACCGCATATCAGCATCAAATGAGATTCTTTTGCCAGGTCTCCGGCAATGGATTGAGAAAAACAGCTTCCCTGCGGCGTCAATAATATTTTTTTATATCGAGCATCAGTTTCTCGTTCAATAGCCTCTACGGTGTTAAAGACAGGCTCAGGCTTCATCACCATGCCTGGTCCGCCACCGTAAGGCCTGTCATCCACGCATCGCTTATTTTCGGCATATTCCCGTATATTGAAGAGATTGTACTGAACAAGAGCCTTTTCCCTGGCAATCTTTAGAATGCTGTGTCCCAGCACATTTTCAAACATCTCCGGGAATAATGTTAAAATATCAATCCTCATATCTTATTTTTTGAAGGCAATACCAAATTTTTTAAGTACGCTGGCAACAGATTCCGTTGGCTTTGCACCCACACTCAACCAATATTCAACCCGATCTTTTTTTAAAGTAACTTGCTTTTCATTATTCGACTCCATAGGATCATACGTTCCCAGATTCTCGATAACCTTTCCGTCCCGCTCCTCATGTGCGTCAAATGCACCAATCCTGTAATACGGTCTATTTTTACGACCCATCCGCATCATTCTAAGTCTAACGGCCATTATTCTCTCCTTACTTAATGTAAATTTGTAACTAAGTATCCAATAACAGTTACCCGAATCATCGTACCATACCCTTACCGAAAGGTAAACCTTTGGATAACATTCCCATTCTCTTTAAACTTTTTTCATTTCCTTTAAAATGTTTCATCAGCTTTTTCATCGACTTAAATTGCTTGAGCAATTGATTTACATCCTGAATGGTTGTTCCGCTTCCATTTAATACCCGCTGTCTCCTACTTCCATTAATGATATCAGGATTCGACCGTTCCTCAGTTGTCATGGATCGGATAACCGCCTCAACCCTCTGTAACTGTTTTTCGTCAATATTCAGGCCATCCATCTTATTTCCTATACCTGGAATCATCCCCAGGACTTCTTTGATCGGCCCCATCTTTTTAATTTGTTGGAGTTGCGTAAGGAAATCGTCAAGACCAAGGGTATCATCCTGTATTTTTCTGCTCAGTTTTTGAGCTTCTTCCAGATCAATCGCTTGTTGAGCCTTTTCTACAAAAGAGACTATGTCACCCATGCCGAGTATTCTGGATGCCATGCGGTCTGGATGAAACTCTTCCAGCCGGTCCAACTTCTCCCCGATACCTACAAACTTAATCGGCTTCCCGGTAACTGCCTTTATTGAGAGAGCCGCTCCACCTCGTGTATCACCATCGAGTTTGGTCAAAATCACGCCATCGAATCCCAACTGGGTGTTAAATTCCTTTGCACTATTAACAGCATCCTGCCCCGTCATCGAATCACATACAAAATATATCTGATGCGGTTCCAGTTTTCCTTTGATCTCCTTTAATTCCGACATCAATTCATCATCAATGTGTAATCTTCCCGCAGTATCAAAAATAACAACATCATTCGAGTTCTCTTTAGCATGTTTAACAGCATTTTTACATATCTTTACGGGCTGAGAATTGGCCTCGAAGTATACCGGAATATCAAGTTGTTGTCCCAACACTTTCAACTGCTCGACCGCAGCAGGCCGTTGCACGTCCGCTGCTACCAATAAGGGTTTTCTCCCTTTCGCGAGTATCATTTTGGCGAGTTTGCCAGCCGTGGTGGTCTTTCCGCTACCCTGTAACCCCACGAGCATAATCAATGTCTGATCACCATCCCTGAAAGGGATTGCAGTGTCAGAAACCCCCATCAGTTTGATCAATTCATCGTGAACAATCTTAATGACCTGCTGTCCGGGAGCGATACTTTTTATAACTTCTTCACCAACGGCACGCTCCGTAACATGCTGGATGAACTCCTTAACGACTTTATAATTTACATCGGCCTCAAGAAGCGCCAAACGCACCTCGTGCAGTCCATCCTTGATATTGGCGTCGGTAAGACGTCCCTTACCGCGGAGTTTACTAAAAACACTTTCAAGACTATTGGTAATTGATTCAAACATAATCTTATAAATTCAACTTAAAATGGGCCTTCAGCGGCGGCGTTAAAGCTCCCCTCTATAAAGAGGGGACTGCGGGTATGTAGGTACGCAATTAACACACCCCTTAATCCCCTCTTGCCAGAGGGGAAACCTATGTATCTGTATTGAATTTCCTTAACATTAAAAATATGTGGATACAAATCCTAAAAACATAAAATGGTAATTATATATACTTACTACAAACATTCAAATGAATTTTATAATAAAATTTATATTGCAGAGTGCCTCGTGGTTTGTTAGAATTTTTCGAGTATTTCGAGGTAACTATTTGTCTTATTTTGTCATGCGTTAATAAAACGCATTGTTTATTTCAGGGGGAAACAATGAAAGAAGGAATTCATCCAGAATACATGGAAACTGCTGTAACATGCGGGTGCGGAGAGACTTTTAAGACCAAGTCAACAAAACCTAAAATTGCAGTCGAAGTTTGTTCGAAATGTCACCCGTTTTATACAGGCAAGCAGAAGTTCGTAGATAGTGCAGGTCAAATAGAACGATTCAATAAGAGACTTAAAAAGGGCCAGAAAGCCGAAGAACCAGTAAAGCAAAAATGAATGATAATTTGTTGAAAAAATTAGAAAAAATGTACGAAAGATATAACGAATTGGAAAGGCTGTTGTCTGATCCTGAGGTAATTGCAGATTCAAATCGTTATACAACGTATATAAAAGAACACGGCAGTCTTTCCAAGAGGGTGAATAAATATACCCAATTGACAGAGACCCTTGCAAAGAAACGGGAGGCGGAAGGACTCCTAACTCAGGAAGGCACTGACAAAGAATTAGCCGAGATGGCCAGGGACGAATTAGGAGAACTGGAAAAACAGGAAGAGTCCATCATGGAAGAGATCAAGGGTTTATTTATCACTGATGATAAAACGTATGCCAAAAATGTAATTGCTGAAATACGCGCAGGGACGGGGGGGGGAGAGGCCGCTATCTTCGCGGCAGACCTTTTTCGCATGTACAACAAATATGCTGAAAATCAAGGATGGAAGGTGGAGCTTTTCGACAGCAGCGAAACAGATTTAGGAGGCTTCAAGGAAGTGACATTTTCTATCGAAGGAAAGAGCGCATACCAAAAACTGCGTTTTGAAAGTGGAACGCACCGTGTTCAGAGGGTGCCTCAGACAGAAGCCAGCGGCAGGGTTCACACCTCAACAGCCACCGTAGCCATTTTGGCTGAAATTGAAGAGGTGGAAATTGATATCAATCCAAATGACCTCCTTATAGACACCTTCCGTGCATCGGGTCCAGGCGGACAAAAGGTCAACAAAACGAGTTCTGCCGTTCGAATTACCCATGTCCCTTCCGGAGTGGTTGTGAAATGCCTTGATGAAAAATCCCAGCACAAAAACCGCGCAAAGGCCATGCGTATTTTAAGAAGCCGCTTGTACGAATTATTCGAAGGACAGAAACGGAGCGAACGAGACCAGATTCGCCGGGATCAGATTGGAACGGGAGACCGCAGCGAAAAAATCCGTACTTACAACTACTCGCAAAATCGGGTTACAGACCACCGGATAAACTTTTCAGTATACAATCTTGATCAGGTCATGCTGGGTTACATGGACGATATCATTGACGCCTTATTGAATTATTATAAAGAAGAACAGTTAAAACAACTTGCCGCAAGTGTCTAAAAGATAGCATTGCTATGTAAGTAAGCAGAAAGTATTTTAAAAGTCTTAAAATATGCCATTCATTATGACTTCAATTCAAGTTTATAATTGGTGGAGATGAAATCTCGCTTCACTTTACATTCTTTATCAAACCACAATAAAACTCACACATCTCCCATTCTGTCCCTTCGAGATGAAAACAATAATGGAAGTTTGAAAAATACATTTCCAGACAAATATACCATTTCGAGCCTTTTTCAATGGGCAAGTAAGATATTACAAGTACATGGTATTGATTCCCCATCTCTGGATGCAGAGGTTCTTTTATCAAATCTCCTGAGTTGCAAGCGTATAGATCTCTATATACACCCTGATCAACCTGTAGAAGAAACCGTTGCCATGCGTTACAAAGAATCTATCCAGAGACGCTCACAGCGTCTTCCCCTGCAATATATCACAAATCACGCAGAATTTATGTCATTGGACTTTTACGTAGATGAACGGGTATTGATCCCCCGTCCTGAAACGGAATTGCTGGTGGAGGCCGTTATAAAAAGGGCACAAATTCTAACGCATGAAATTGTGATTGTAGACATCGGGGTCGGAAGCGGCAATATTGCAATAACCCTGGCAAAAAAGATAGACAAGGCCAGGATATTTGCAATAGATATATCCCCCGATGCTTTAGCCGTTGCCAAAATCAATGCGCAAAGACACCATGTACTGGATAAAATAACATTTCTCTGTGGAAATATCTTTCAACCACTCGAAGGATTCGGAATCGAATCAAAGGTAAACTTTATCGTATCCAATCCTCCCTATGTATCAAGCAGTGAATTCAATAATTTACAGAAGGAGGTAAGGGATTTTGAACCATACACTGCACTCATCAGTGGTCAAGACGGCTTACAAATGTTCAAACGAATTATCGCAAATGCTAATACATGGCTCAAACCAGGGGGTTTTATTACTTTTGAGGTCGGTGAAAAACAGGCACGTAAAGTAGCACGGTTGTTTGCAGAAACACGGTGTTTTAAAAAGGCAGATCTTTTAAAAGATTATCAACATATATCCCGTATCGTCATTGCACAAATGGAGGAAGGTCGTGGATAAAATCGTCATTGAGGGAGGACATCGTTTAGAGGGAAGCGTAAGAATCAATGGGGCAAAAAATACTGCCTTGCCTATCATGGCGGCCTGTTTGTTGTTAAACGGCCCATCTCGGATAAAGGGGATACCCAATATTGTCGATATTCAAACTCAATTGAAAATACTGGAGAATCTTGGTGGACAAATAAAAAGATACGAAGATGGCATCCTTGAAATAATGTTTAGAGATGGAGAAAATAACGACAAATACACGGCGCCCTACGAACTCGTCAGAAAAATGAGGGCTTCTATATGCGTACTGGGTCCGTTATTAAGCAAAAGACACAAGGCAAAGGTATCATACCCTGGAGGATGCGTTATTGGTCAACGGCCTGTAGATTTGCATATAAACGGCCTTAGGGCATTGGGCGCCCAGATTGAAACGACAGAAGGTTATATAAACGCTACAGCGGATAGATTAAAAGGCACGGAAATTTCTCTGAAAGGAAAATACGGTTCGACCGTGCTGGGAACTTGCAATGTCATGTCAGCGGCAGTATTGGCCGAAGGAACAACAATCATTGAGGATGCAGCCCGCGAACCTGAAGTACAAGACCTTGCAAACTTTTTAAACAAGGCAGGTGCAAAAATTTCCGGGATTGGTGAAAACAAATTAACCATTGAAGGCGTTCAGGAATTACACGGAATCGATTATGAAATCATTCCAGATCGAATTGAAGCAGGAACATTTATGATTGCAGGTGCCATTACAAAGGGCAACATTACCCTGGAAAATGTACGAGCAGATCATCTTACCGCTGTAATCGATAAATTAAAAGAAATAGGCGTAGAAATAAATATCATCGGTAACAGCATCCGAGTCAAAGGAAATAATCTATACCGTACTGTCGACATAACCACACTACCCTATCCCGGCATGCCTACCGATATGCAGGCTCAATTTATGGCCTTATTATGTACGGTAGAGGGAAAAAATATTATTACCGAAAAGATATTTACTGACAGATTTATGCATGTACCAGAATTAGTAAGGATGGGGGCAGATATCCGCGTAGAAGTGTCAAGTGCGATCATCCGAGGAGCGCCGTATCTATCCGGCGCCAATGTGATGATCTCCGATCTGCGCGCCGGCGCCGGACTCGTGCTTGCCGGCCTGGTGGCTAAAGGGACAACAACCATCGATCGCGTTTATCATTTAGATCGGGGCTATGATCGACTCGAAGAACGGCTGTCTAAACTAGGGGCTGTTATAAAACGTATTCATTAATAGCTTGGAATATGGTATTATTTCCATACACCATAGAATACACACCACAATTGTATGGAATCAGCGCTATAGATTTATAACATTAGGCTGCTTTTTTACGAACACCCTATCTGCGATTCATTGCGATGAAAGAATTCTGAAATGGATGAGAAAAAGATTTTTTTCTGCTCATAACATGCAATTTATGCAAATGTTACTACGATTTTTAACATTTAAATTTATCTAATCGGAATACTTATCTATCCATATCACAAACTGAGTAATTTTGAAGCAGGAATAAAACTTGCGCTTCCTCCATAGAAATAACTTTTATTTCATTAGCAAATTTTAAGGAAATTTTATGGGTATGGAATTCAGGAAACCTGTCATTCTGGTTGTTGACGATGAATCTGATATGTGTGAAATGCTTGTTACTATACTTTACGAGGAAGGTTATGTAACTGACATAGTAAACAGCGGGAAGGATGCCGTCAAAAAGGTAAAGGATGGAGGCGTAGATTTTGTAATGCTGGATATTATGATGCCTGAAATGGATGGTATCGAGACACTCCGGCAGATCAAGGCCGTTCGGCATGATATTCCTGTAGTGATGATCACTGCCTATGCCACTTTGAAGACAGCGCAAGAGGCTATGAGGCTTGGGGCGTATGACTACATAACCAAACCATTTAACCTTGAATGTGTCAGGGAAGTTATAAAACAGGGGCTAGAGGAACAATACACTAACGCGTAGACGATGGGACGACGACTTATTTATATACCGATTATTCATACTGAGGTTGATATGGGCTCATTAGCAGAGTCCTTAAAAAAAGAATATATTAAAAAGTACGGTATACATAAGTGGGAACAACACCTGAAAAAAATAAACGATCTATGGACGGGCATTGAAGAACGTTTAAATCAAAGGAATCTTCGTTATAATCAGGTCAAGGTCTATCAGGATGGTTTGCCCGTCTGCGGAAAAGAATTAGAGATTGTGCAGGCTATCGCAAATAGTGGGGGGAAAAATCATCAATTGTTGCTAAAACTGATCCATGAAGGAGCAACCCTGATGGGAACCGAAGACCCCTCGTTATTGATAAAAGAATACCAATTAATCAAAAATGCAGCCGCACGAAAAGGCGCTGAAAAAGGCACAGATGGGCGTTCTGACTACCTGGTAGAACGCGATGTGTTTATTGCAAACCGAATTGATACGACTTTGAAAGATGGCGAAACGGGAATCCTTTTTCTGGGTATGCTTCATAAAGCAGATGAAAAACTACCTTCCGATGTAGTTATTGATTACTTAATTTACCACCTGCCATTCAAAGAGGCAGTTAGTAAAAAGAAAAATTTATAACCATGGCAAATAATTCCAATATAAGCGTCCTCATTATAGATGACGAAGTAGAGATGTGCGATATGCTGTCGCACATTCTCAATCAGGCAGGATTTACAACCTACACAGCACATGATGGAAATACAGGGCTGGAGGTTTTTAATAAGGAATCTCCCAACGTAGTCATTCTAGACCTTCGTATGCCGGGCATGAACGGGATGGACGCCCTGAAACAAATCAAACATGCCGACGGCGAAACTCCGGTGATAATTATCTCGGCCAGCGAGGAAATACAATCGGCGGTCGAGGCGATTAAACACGGCGCTTATAACTATTTGAACAAGCCCTTTAATAATGAAGAGGTTGTGCTTACGGTAGAGAAGGCCCTCGAAGAAAGAGCGATGCGCCAGGAAATCCTCATGCTCAAAACACAGTTGAATTTCGCTATGCCTCTGTTTGAGCAGATGGGGAATAGCGCCGAAATTGCAAAGGTAAACGAATTGGTGGCATGTGTTGCCCCAACCAATTTCACCGTTGTCATCTATGGGGAAACAGGCTCTGGCAAGGAATTGATAGCACGGAGCATCCATAATCGAAGCCACAGGTGTGACAAACCATTTGTGGTGGTAGATTGTGGTTCGATTCCTGAAACTTTAATTGAAAGCGAACTCTTTGGATTTGAAAAGGGCGCCTTTACCGGCGCAGACCAGAAAAAGGTCGGTCAATTTGAAATAGCCTCCGGGGGCACACTATTTCTGGATGAAATTGGGAATCTACCCAAGTCTATGCAGGGTAAAT
The DNA here is from genome assembly GCA_030650655.1 of Candidatus Brocadiaceae bacterium. Classification (GTDB taxonomy): domain Bacteria; phylum Planctomycetota; class Brocadiia; order Brocadiales; family Brocadiaceae; genus Wunengus. Next base: position 572 of record JAUSDH010000101.1, on the reverse strand, counting down.
TGCTGCGAGTGCTTCAGGAACGGCGAATTAGACGCTTAGGAAGCAATAAAGAGATTGATGTTGATGTACGAGTCGTTGTGGCAGGAAATGAACGACTGGAGCATCTCATAGAATCGGAGCATTTTAGAATGGACCTGTATCAGCGGTTGAATGAGTTTTGCATTGAAATACCGCCGCTGCGGCGGCGGAAGGACGATATCGTATTTCTCTGCAAAAGATTTCTGGATATTACTAACAAAGAACTCAACAAAAATGTTCGTGGGATTACAAAAGAGACATTGGAAATGTTGCTGACATACAACTGGCCAGGGAATGTGAGAGAACTAAAAAATGTCATCCGACGAGCGGTCTTATTAGCAAATAATAATGTGATAGAACCCAATCACCTTCTGATAAAGATACAGGAGCAGAAACAGCAGGCAAGTACTGCAACTGAGCAGATAGCAAGTGCAACAAATCGGGATGCCAATCATACCGCTTCGCTGGATTTGGATATCAACAATGGTAAAGACTTTTCCCTTCGTGATATGGTAGCCAAGTGCGTTGAGCATGCAGAAAAAAAGCTGATTACA
>JAUSDH010000142.1 GCA_030650655.1 Candidatus Brocadiaceae bacterium | reverse complement strand
TGCTTTTGTTTTGGTCAATCGAGACGGTTGACCTACCAATTTCTTCTAATTTAATAAATAAATTTATGATGCAAAAGAGAAATAATATTCTCGTTATTGATGATGATAAACTCATGAGAGTATCATTAAAAAGTCTATTGGAAGAAAATGGATACCTGGTTTATACCGTATCCAACGGAGAGGAAGCCGTTCAAACTCTGGACAAAAACAGTGTAGATTTGATTCTGTTCGATCTGAGACTGTACGATGACAGAGAGCTTTCGTTAGTAAACAAAATTAAAGAAGCATCGCCGAATACCCTTGTACTCATCATGATTGACCAAAGTAAAATTAAGACGGTAATCAATACCTTGTGTTTAGATACCGTTGACTACATGCTGAAACCTTTTGATCCTGATTATTTAAAGAAGACCGTAGAAAAAGCCCTTTACAAGCAGCAACTGGAAGCGAACCTTAAAAAATCACTGGTAGAGAAGGAGATTATTAACAACATCAATAAAGCTATAGCCACCAGTTTGGATATCCGGGAAGTCTTTCCAAATATATGCGATGAATTAAAGAAGGTTATTTCATTTGATCGTGCTTGCTTAATCATTTCAAATGAACAGGGGCAATGGTTTCAAGTGTTTGCGTTGACGAAAACGTATAACTTTAGCGAGATTAACGAGGGCGGGTCTTTTCCACTGTCTGGCAGCCTCCTTGAAGAAGTTGTCAAGAAGGGAGAACCTGTCATAGCCAATAATACGGGAAAAGGTCGTTTTTGGACAGACAATGTATTACTGAAAGAAGGAATACACTCTCGGCTCGGATTCCCGCTTACATACAAGGGCAAGGTGCTCGGCGCAATTACCTTTGGCAGTGAAAAAACGAACAGTTTCAATGAACACTCCTATTATTATCTCTGGCAGATAGCTCCACAACTTGCCATTGCCCTTGAAAATACAAAGCTGTTTAGCCGAATTAAAGCCTCGGAAGAACGTTACAAGACATTATTCAACAATGCTGCAGATTCCATGATGATGCTGGATCTTAATGGAAAGATTCTTACCATAAACCAGCGTGAAGAAGAAATTATTGGTTACAAAATGGAGGAACTCATAGGGAAGTATATTTATGATTTTTTACCAAAGACATCAAAGAAATCCATTTTAAAACTTCTTGAAATGGCGGTTAGCACCAAAGTTCAAACCACTGAAATTGAAGTCATCAGCAAAAACCATCAAACCTTAGTTATGGAATTAGACCTTTCGGTGGTAAAAGAAGAAAACAATGTTTTATATATATTGGTACACTTCAGGGATATAACGAAAAGAAAAAATCTCGAATTAGAACTGAAAGAAGAAAAGTGCAAATTGGATAATATCGTAAGTGAAATAGGTGCTGATCTCTTAGTTATTGACAGGAACAACAAAATATGCTGGGCAAATAAACGACTCATCGAAAATCACCCCTTAGGCAAGAACATCTTAAATCGCACGTGTTTTGATACGTATTGTCACTTTAAATCCGCCCCCACCGATTGTCCCTCCAGCAAGGTGTTTAAAACGGGAAAAATAAATCAAACGGAACACGTCGTCTATAATAAACATAAAAAAATATTTCTCAATGCGATCAGTTCCCCCATCTTTGATAAAGACGGGAATGTGGTGCAGGTACTGGAATTAATTCAGGACATCACAGAAAAGAAACAAGCAGAAGAGAAACAAGAAAAACTTCAACAACAATTGGTACACTCTGACAGATTAATCTCCCTTGGGCGACTTGCAGCCGGTGTGGCTCATGAAATTAATACACCGCTTGCTATACTTTCAGGTATGGTACAAGGTTTTCTTGAAAGAAATAATACATTCACAAGGGAAACAGTAAAAGAATTCAGGACTATGCAAAAGGTAACAAAACGTATTGAAAAAACGGTAGATTCGTTATTAGACCTATCGCACTCCGAGGGAAACGAGTATCCGAAACCCATTAATATTAATGAATTAATTAAAAACACGGTCTCCCTTATTATCGAACAGTTTACGGCAAAAAATAAAAATATCATCTTAAAACTCTCTTCGCGATTACCTAAAATCAAAGGATTTGCAGAACAATTGCAGCAGGTGTTTATGAATTTGCTTATCAACGCAGACGACGCCACTGCCGTTGGCGATACCATTTCAATTACCACGACTCAAAAAGATAGAAATACCGTCAATATCAGCTTTAAAGACACCGGCGTGGGTATTCATAGGGATTATCTGTCTAAAATCTTTGATCCATTTTTTACAACAAAAGAAGTGGGCAAAGGAACAGGACTTGGCTTATCTATTACGTATGGAATTATAGAAAGACATCGTGGTACGATTCATGTCAAAAGTAAAATAGGTAGTGGTACTACCTTTGATATCAATTTACCCATAGATTTTGGAAAGGCGATAGCCCATGGATAGAGGAATAAAAATATTAGTCGTAGATGATGACAAGGACTATAATTTGTATTTAACTAAATTTTTGTCTGATGAGGGGTATATAACCAAAGGCATTACCAAGCCGATGGATACACTGCCCACATTGGAACAGGAAAAGTTTCACATTGTCATTCTAGATCTAAAAATGCCGCAAATAAGTGGTACGGAATTACTCAAAGAAATAAAATCGAAGTATCCGAATATTTGCGTTATTATATTAACGGGGTATCCTTCTTTTAAAACAGCCGTTGAGACGATGAAACTTGATGCATTTGACTACTTAAAAAAGCCATTTGATTTAAATGATTTACGAATGGCGCTCAATAATGCGCAAAAAACGTATTGCCTTATTGGAAGCTCAAAGGATAAGCTCAAGAGTTCTGTAGGAAAGAAACTTAAATTTTTAAGAAAGAGTAAAAGAATCACGCAGAAGCAATTAGCAAACCGTACCAGTTTATCGCCGAGTTTGCTATCACAGATAGAAAATGGCCAAATCGCAGCCTCTCTTACTACCCTGGATAAATTATCAGCGGCGCTTAATGTTAAAATATCATGTTTTCTTGATGAAGAGGCCGTTGAAGTTCCGGCGAATCAATAAATAGGATATCAGGTTTTTATACAGCGTTATTTTTGCAGGAGTTTTACTGAATGGACAATCTGGTCAATATTATCTCAAATTTAGGTTCTCCCAAAATCATGGTTATCGGGGATTTGATGCTTGATAAGTATGTATGGGGCGAGGTGAAACGCATCTCACAGGAGGCCCCCATCCCAATCATCAATGTCTCGTCGGAAGATGTTCGTCCGGGAGGCGCTGGAAGTGTTGTAAATAATTTAAAAACACTGGGGGCACAGGTGTTTGTCTGTGGAATTATTGGGGATGATGCACATGGACACACGCTCATGGGCATTTTCAAACAACTTGGAGTAGAGACGGCAGGAATCATCGTTGATAAAAGCCGTCCGACCATCATGAAAATGCGCTTCATGGGACATTTGCAAACTGCTGGCAAAGGGGTACAGCAGCTCCTGCGGGTTGATTACGAAAAGACACATGTTATATCTGCCGAAATAGAAACACTGCTTAATAACTATTTGCAGAAAACAATACCATCATGCGATGTCGTCCTGGTTTCTGATATGAATAAAGGATTACTTTCGCATTCATTTCTGAAAGCAATTGCGACTCTTTGTAAAAAATATAAAAAGACTGCGATTGTCGACCCCAAACTTGTGAACGATTATTCCTGTTACGAAGGTTTTACAGCCATGACCCCAAACAGGAATGAAACCGAACTTGCCACCGGAATAAAAATTACCGATAACGACACCCTGCATCGTGCCGGAAATAAACTCGTTTCAAACCTTTCCCTGGAGTATTGCATCATTACCATTGATAAAGACGGTATGTTCCTGTATCACAAAAATGGGAGTGGAAAGATAATACCGACCGTTCCTCGTGCCGTATTTGACGTAACAGGCGCGGGTGATATGGTACTCAGCATGTTTGGTATGGTAGTCGGGAGTGGTCATGGTTTTGAAGAAGCTGCTCCGCTTGCCAATGTTGCGGCCGGAATAGAAGTCGGAAAGATCGGTGCAACCCCGGTCAGTAAAGCTGAGATTTTGAGTGAACTCATGAGTGGGAAAAGTCAACTATCGGGCAAAATCAAGGATATCGAAGTGCTTGATGGTATTTTGAATGAGCATAGAAAGAAGAATGACAAGATCGTCTTTACCAATGGCTGTTTCGATATACTACACATCGGACACATCGAATACCTTAAATTTGCCAGGAAACAGGGCGATTTACTCGTGATAGGATTGAATACCGACCGTTCTGTCCAGAGTCTGAAAGGCCCAAGTCGTCCCTTCGTCTCTGAAACTGAACGTGCCAGAATGCTTGCCGCCCTGGAAGACGTAACTTACGTGGTACTCTTTGACGAACAGACTCCTCTGAACCTCATTAAAGCTGTAAGACCCGATGTGCTGGTAAAAGGGGAAGATTGGAAAAATGCCGGCGCTGTAGGCAGTGAAATTGTTGAAGCCTACGGAGGGAAGGTCGTGTTTGCACCCTTTGTAGAAGGAATTTCAACCACCAACATAGTTTCCAGAATAATCAAACGGCACAGCGAAACGGAAACATTAAAAGATGCCGTTGGTCAAACTCATTAGAATGGAATGAATTACTTATGGACGATATAAAATTACAATTACAAGAAAGTATAGATACCAAAAAGGCATTATTATCGGCCAATCTCGACATAATCAGGAAAATAGCCGATACTGTAGTAAATGCATTCAGGAACAACCACCGCATGTACCTCATTGGCAATGGCGGAAGCGCAGCAGATGCCCAGCATATCGCCGGTGAGCTGATCGGAAGGTTTAAAATGAACCGACGTCCCCTCCCGGCGGTTGCATTAACAACCGATACTTCAGTAATTACCGCACTTGCAAACGACTTTGGTTATGATACCTGTTTTGCCAGGCAAGTCGAGGCGCTGGCTGACAGAGGTGACGTTATCCTGGCTTTTAGTACCAGTGGAAATTCAAAAGGTATCGTAGATGCAGTTAAAGTTGCAAGGGATAGGGGGGCAATTTCCATTGGATTTACGGGAAAGGACGGCGGCCTCTTAGGCAGCGCAGCCGATATCTGCCTGAAAATTCCATCAACCAATACACCTCGAATACAGGAATGTCACATCACCGTTGGGCATATTGTGTGCTCGATTGTCGAAAAAGAACTTTTTGGGGCAGCAAATAAGTGAACAAGAAAAAGGCCGTATTTCTCGATCGTGACGGTACCATTGTCGTTCACGAGCCTTATCTGAGTTCTCCCGACCAACTAAAGTTATTACCCAATGCTGCAGAAGGGATTCGCCTCTTCAGGGAATCTGGGTATCTGGTTATTGTCATTACGAATCAATCAGGCATAGCCAGGGGATTTTTTGATGAAGAACGGTTGGTACTCATCCATAAGAAACTGATGCGCATGCTGAAAGAGGAAGGAATCACGATTGACGATATTTATTATTGTCCACACCATACAGAAGGAGTTATAGAGCAGTATGCACTTGACTGCGATTGCAGAAAACCCAAACCCAAAATGCTCCTGAATGCCGCAAAACAACACAATATTGATTTAACCCAATCCCTGATGATTGGCGATTCTGAGGTTGACATGCTGGCGGGTAAAAATGCAGGATGCACGTCTATATTGATAAGGAACGGCTGTACGGACAGCATAAACACTCCCTCTATAACAGGTATGGAGGATTACGTCGTCAAAGACTTGCTAGAGGCTGCAAGGTTGTTTATTCGTTAAACAGAACAAAAATATCCGAAATGAAGAGACACCTGTATTATATGAATTACTGCGACTTAGAGGATAAAGACTTCAGTATCAGTGATGAAGATAAAATATTGGACAGCCTTTTTTATAAAAAACAGTAGAGGATCTTAAGTATGCTCAAAAAAGATGCAATAAATGAAATTCTTAGAAGAACCAAGCAATATTTGCAGTTACAGTTTCACGTAAAACAAATCGGGCTTTTCGGTTCGTATTCGAGGAATGAACAACATGAGAAAAGCGATATTGATCTCCTTGTAGAGTTTGAAAAAGGGCACAAAGACTTTTTTAACTATTTGCGACTGAAAAGTTATCTTGAAGAAATTATGAATACTTCTGTTGACCTCGTGATGAAGGAAGCCGTCAAGCCGAGGTTAAAAGATGCAATTCTAGGGCAGGTCCATTATGTCTGAGAAAAGACGCGATTACAGTCTTTTTATTGATGACATCCTTGAAGCGATAAGAAAGATTGAACAATACACCGAAGGGGATACTTTTGAAGGCTTTTCGCATAATGAAATGGCAGTTGATGCGGTTATAAGAAACTTTGAAATCATTGGAGAGGCTGCCAGAAATATCCCCGAAGAAATCAAAGGGAAATATCCGTTTGTGGAATGGAAAGAGATGATTGGATTCAGAAACGTTCTAATCCATGATTATTTTTGTATAGAGGTAGAATCTGTATGGGACACTGTACAGAATAACATTCCAATCTTGAAAAAACATGTGCTGGAAATGAAATCGAATTATGAACGGACAAACCCTTGAACAAATTCTTGCAAAAATATCACATTGTTTTAACCCAATCCCTCATGATTGGCGACTCGGAGGTAGATATACAGTGTCTTTGGTATTCTGCAGAGTTATTGAATAGATCCAGTTTCTTTTACCACCCAATCCAAATAACTCTTTGAACCCTGGGTGATCGGCAGGGCAATGATCTCTGGGACTTCGTAGCTGTGGAGTTCCTTGACGCGTTTTTCTACCGCA
>JAUSDH010000141.1 GCA_030650655.1 Candidatus Brocadiaceae bacterium | reverse complement strand
ACTTTCCTTTATAACCACCCTTCAATGCTTCTAGTCTATTCCCTGGGGGAATCTTCAAATCAGTTAAACTTTTCGCAGCATTCACATAGTCTAATTTCCGCAAGCTAACCTGACTTACTGCAATATCAAGTTTCCTGCTTTTGCCGGTTAAATAGAGTTTTTCGGTTTCTTTGTCTGCAAAAGATTTGATCATGGGCTTTAAATGATCATGTAAACATGTTTTTATTATGTATTAATATAACACATATTCTTTTTCTCGTTTACTATTTCATTTATCGTTCTAACGGTTGTGTAAATCTCTTTTGCCAATTGTGATTGAGTTATTCCTAAAGGCTCCAAAAATTCTTTTTTTAAGATTTCACCGGGATGGGTTGGTTTTCTCATTAGTCTTGTCATATTTTCACCTTCTTTCAATGATAATCTATTATCTCCACATCATAAGCGTTTGAACCTTCGAATCTAAATACTATTCGATACCGATCATTAATTCTTACACTGTACTTTCCTTTATAACCACCCTTCAATGCTTCTAGTCTATTCCCTGGGGGAATCTTCAAAAATATAACACACATTCCTTTTCTAACCAATACTAATAAGTTCCAGTCTGTCCTTAAATGTTTCCAGTACCTTTTGCCTGATTTTTTGGTGTGTTTCCTGTGTAAGGTGAGGGTCTTTGGAGACGATTTCAAAGGCGTCGCTGCGGGCTTGTTTGAGGATGGGGAAATCCCTGATGAGGTCGCTGATCTTTAATTCCGGCAGTCCATGCTGGCGTGTGCCGAAGAATTCACCAGGTCCTCTCAGTTTAAAATCCATTTCTGCAATCTTGAATCCATCACAGGTTTTAGTCATAATCTTAAGCCTTTCGCGTGCCTCATTGGTTTTGGGATTTCCGAAAAGCAGGCAATATGACTGCTCGCTTCCCCTGCCGATGCGACCGCGCAGTTGGTGGAGTTGGGCAAGTCCAAACCGTTCCGCGTGTTCTACAACCATTACGGTGGCGTTGGGTACGTCGATTCCCACCTCAATTATTACGGTAGAAACCAAAATGTCGTAGCGCCTTTCTTTGAAATCCGTCATGATCTTATCTTTATCTCCAGACTTCATTTGCCCGTGAAGTAGGCCTACCTTAGAGGCAGGAAATACATCGTGTTGCAATTTCCTTGCTTCTGTAACGGCTGCTTTCAGATCAAGTACCGCAGATTCTTCGACAAGGGGATAGACAATAAAAACCTGTCTGCCCTTAGAGATTTCGCCGTGTATGAAGTTATAGGAATCTTTCTCTTTGTCTTTGGATATCCAGAAGGTCTTGATGGGTGTACGTCCGGGAGGCATTTCATCAAGTATTGAAATATCCAGGTCACCAAATAATGTGATGGATAGTGTACGAGGGATGGGCGTTGCCGTCATAATAAGCACGTCGGGAGAGAATCCCTTTTCCTTTAATTTCAGGCGCTGTATCACACCGAATTTGTGTTGCTCGTCTATTACTACAAGACCTAATTTCTTGAATTGGACAGTTTCCTCAATGAGGGCGTGTGTCCCAATAACCAGGTCAATTTGCCCATTTCTAATCTGTTCGAGGGCATCCTTTTTATATTTTGAATTTGTGCTTCCCGTCAATAATTGCATTCGGACATGAGAGTGTTGTAAGTATTTCTGAATGGTCTGGAAGTGTTGCTCAGACAATATTTCTGTGGGCGCCATAAAGGCTGCCTGATAGCCGTTGGCAATAGCAACAAGGATAGCATAAATCGCCACGACCGTCTTGCCGGAACCGACATCGCCCTGGAGCAGTCGGTTCATGGGTTTACTGCTCCGCATGTCCTCCTTGATTTCATGAATTACTCGTTCCTGGGCGTTGGTCAGGGTAAAAGGTATGAGATTACGGATGTGCGCATCTACATTCGGCCCTGACTTGAATGCAATTCCCGTTTCTTCTTTAATACCGCTCCTCCTGAGCGCCATAGCCATTTCAAGGGTAAACAGCTCATTGTAAACGAGCCGTAATTTTGCCCTTTTCAGCGTATCGAACGTTTCAGGGGAATGTATTTCTCGTATAGCCTTATCAAGTGGTAATAATTGATTATTTACCAAAAGCTCTTTGGGTAATATTTCTTCAATATGGTTGGCAAAATGATGAACCGCCTCTTTCACAATTTTTCTAAATTGAGTCTGGCTGATATGCTCGGTGAGCGGGTAAACAGGGATGATGCCGCCTTCCTTTATGTTAGTTTCGGCATCCTGAATTACTTCATATTCCGGGCTTAATAACTGCAGGTATTTGTATGCCCCAACCTTGCCATGTAAAAACAGATTGTCTCCAACGTGGAATTTGTTCATAAGGAAAGGCTGGTTGAACCAGGTTGCAGCAATGGTACCTGTCTCGTCCGTGACGAAGGCTTCGAGGATATATTTCCTGTTTCTTGCCATTCTGTTGTTGATGGCAAGTATCTTGGCCTGGATGGTAATCTCTGCGCCTATTTTGGCTTCTGAAATCTTTTGTATTCTGGTGCGGTCTTTATAATCACGCGGGAAATAATGGAGCATGTCATGGATCGTGTGTATCCCTAAGCGTTCAAGTATTTCACTTCGTTTTGGTCCCACGCCCTTCAGGAACTGGACTGACTGATGTAATAAGGATTGGGAGGTTGTCTTCGTTGGAGATTTTGTAATCAGCATTTTAGTTTAATGTTAATGTTAAGGAAATTCAAAGTTGCAATTGTTTTCGCTGGTTCAATCGTCCTCGATTGAACCGAAATGTTTCGGTTCAGGCTGCAAGCCTGAACCAGCATGGGCTAACTTTAGTTCGCATAGGGTATAAGCGAACTAAAGTTCGCGCTACGTTGAAAAAGTCGCTGAAAGCCTAAGTTAATATAAAGTGACGGTTATTATTTGTCAAATTGAATATTTACTCATAAACTCACGAGATTTGTGCTTAACATCAAAGCAAATCAATGATATAATTTTGTGGCTTCAAACTTCATTCCAGAAAAATTCATTATTTTTGTGGAGATAAAGATGAAAAGTAAGGTCTATTTTATAAAGGTAGAAAATGGCGAAGGCACTGCTTCGCTTGCGCAAAAGACGGGTCAGTTATTTGATTTTGCCGGTTTTAAGGATGCGATAAGTAAAAAAGACATGGTGGCAGTGAAAACGAGCTTTGGTGAAAAGGGGAATACCGGTCACCTCAAGCCGCCCATCATAAAGGCCGTTGTCGATAAAGTAAAGGAGTGTAACGGAAAACCTTTTTTAATAGAGACAAACACGTTGTATGAAGGTCGCCGTACCAATGCCGTTGATCACATCTCTCACGCCCACGATCACGGTTTTGGCTATGAAAATATCGGCGCTCCCATTATCATTGGAGACGGACTCTTCGGCGAGCATGATGTGCAGGTGGAAATTAACCAGAAATTGTGTAAATACGCCTTTGTGGCAGGCGCAGCCAGGGCGGCGAATGCCATCATTTCAATTGCCCATGTGACAGGGCATTTGGCAACAGGTATGGGCGCTACCCTGAAGAATGTTGGGATGGGGCTCTCCGCGCGCGGCGGGAAACTGGCGCAGCATTCCGGCGTTATTCCTCAAATCCAAAAGAAACGGTGTAATACCTGTGGTGTGTGCGGTCGGTGGTGTCCGGTGGGTGCTATTAAGATGGGTGAACAATTTGCCATCATCGACCCCAAGATATGTATTGGTTGCGGGGAATGTCTGGCCGTCTGCCGGTTTGATGCCGTAAAAATCGCCTGGGATGAAAGCACGGTCAACCTTCAAAAAAAAGTGGCGGAGTACTGTCTGGCCATTACAAAGGGAAAGGCGGGGAAGGTTGTCTACTTCAATTTCCTGACACATATTACAAGGCACTGTGATTGCATGGACAAACCTTTTGAACCCGATATTCCGGATATTGGTATCATTGCCTCCAGAGACCCGGTTGCCATTGAAAAGGCAACGACGGATATTATTAAAGAACGTATCGGGAAAGATTTCTTCAAAGATGCCTGGCCCAGCATTGATTATACTATTCAAATTTCTTATGCCCAGGAGATTGGGCTGGGGAGTATGGATTACGAACTGGTGCATTACGGATAAGGGCGGCGACAATTGGGTTTCTAGTGTTTGCTGAGTTTCTTGCGTTTACTCAGTTAACACAAGAAACTTAAATTTACATATTTTATAATGACGCAAATTATTCCCCTCTTGGGAGGGGTTAGGGGTGGGTCCCTTTCCCCGTTTTCACGAGGACAAGGGTCGTGAAATCTCAGTAAATCTCTCACGAATATGCTTGTGCGTGGCACGCAGACAGGTTACCGACTTACCCACCCCTAAATCCCCTCCCAAGAGGGGACTTCCTAGCTGGGTAGTATAGGATTCATTTTATTTATACGGTTTTTAGGGTGGTGTGAAGTGTAAAATCCCCCTTAGAAAAGAGGGTAAGGGGGTTGTAGAATAACTCAGGAAAAAACACAACCCCCTAAATCCCCCTTTGGTAAGGGGGGCTAACTGGAAAGGGGAAACAGGATGATACAGAAAACGCCCATCGTTATTGATTTTGATGGCACTATTTGTGAACATAAGTTTCCGGATATTGGCGAACCAACGCCCGATGTAAGGGAGGCGCTGGAAACTTTAAAGAAGGCAGGTTACCGAATTATTATCCACACGTGCAGGACGGCATCGTATTGGAAAGGCATAATTCCAAGTAATCAGCCGAAGCTTATTGAGGGATTTATGAAATATCATAAATTGCCTTACGATACCATATGGATGCCGGATAAACCTATTGGCGTTGCCTATATTGACGATAAGGCGATACGATTTAACAACAATTGGAAAGACATAACGGAAAACATCCAAAATTATTCAAAAAAAACAGAAGGCTAATTACTCCTAAAGTATTTGCACACAGTAAAAACCATGTATTGGAAATCTAAATAAATGGATTTTTGTCTAAAATTCTTGATAAAGATACCAGCCTGTTTTATCGCCTCTGATTATTTACATTTTGTAACTATTGGTTTTGAAAATAACTAGGACATATTTATGTATTGTTGTTAAAGGGTACTATTTTGGTATGATAATTGACTAAACATCGCATAGGAATGAGGAGAATGTAAGGATAAACAAAAGTAAACATTTAGGTTCGGAGTTAAGAGAGGGAGAATTAGGCAATGAGTAAAGACATTGAAAATCTAAAATTGGCAATACAGAAGAGAGAGCTTGGTATCGAACGATACAGTGACCAGATTAAGGCATTAAGCGACCCACAGACCAACGCCTTACTTGAGGGTATTTTACATAATGAGATACGCCACAAGGCAGAATTAGAAGAGCATTTAGCCCGATTATCCTAACCCGAACGAGTCGGAAAAGACGAAATCAGAAGCACAAAATCCGAAACAAATTCAAAGCGCATAACAAGGGAGAAACAGATATGAGAGAGGGATTCAAGTCAATATTAGAATTTTTAGAGGCTGATTTAGAAATTGAACAAGAACAGGAACATTTGTACAACCAATTGGCAACAGTTTCAAAAGATGCGAAGGTAAAAGGGACTTTTCAACATCTGGCAATGGCGGCAAAAGGGCATAAGGATGTGCTGGGAAGGATTATCAGGGATATTGAAACTGATAATCACGATGTATGTTTCTATTGCCTCATGTGCGGCTGGGAGATCGATTTTGGAAAGATACCATCTGTGGGAAATGAAGAACGTTGTTCGTTGTGTTGCCAGAAGTTCGCTCTTGTGGATGTTGATAATGATTATGCAATAAAATTTCTCCCTCAATAAGAGATGAAAATAGTTCAATCCCAGAGATTTGTGAGGCGTAGCAAATTATTAACACACTCCTGACCCCTCTCGAGAGGGGAATCAAAAAGTCCCCTCTTGGGAGGGGATAAAGGGGTGGGTAGTGAGTTCGCTTATATAAGAAAAGTTGTTGTGTTTTGCCCAGCAAAGCTCAATCTAATTTAAAAGAGAGAGATTGTAATAAATAAGATGAGCGAGTCTTTGGAAGATATAAAATCAATGGCAATCCAGATGGAAATGGATGGAATAAAGTTTTACAGCGATCTGGCAGCCAAGACACTCCACCCCATGGGAAAGGCCATGTTTAAGTCCTTTGTCGAAGATGAAAAATTGCACGCTAAAAGGCTTCAGGCTTTATTATCCAATCAGAATGAAACAGTTCAGATAAAGGATAAGAGTGCCGCAAATCCCCGGGAAAGATTGATTACTATTTTCCAAAATATGGGTGACGAATTGAAGAAGAAGATCAACGTCAACACCAACGATATAGAGGCTGTAAAGCTCGCTATGGGGATTGAGGAGAAGGGGATAAAATTTTATGAGCAGGCGGCTAAAGAGACCATCGATAAAAAAGACAATGAGACATATCGTTTTCTTGCCGGTGAAGAAAAGACACATTTCGGCATATTGAAGAATACCCTCGAATATCTGGAAAATACAGAACTGTGGGAGGCAGAGAGTGAGGGGCGTATCTATGACATGTGGATGGATATGGTGAATAAAAAACTATGAAGGAAATACGAATTCATGCAAGGGCAGGCCAGGGGGCAATTACAACAGCGTTGTTGCTGGGAACCGCCGCATTTATCGGAGGCAAGTATGCACTGGCTTTCCCGCATTTTGGCGCCGAACGTATGGGGGCGCCCATGAACGCCTTTGTACGCCTTAGCGATCAGGTGATACGCTTGCGTAGCCAGGTGTATGAGCCTGATTATTTAATAGTGTTAGACCCATCTTTGATGCGTGGGTTTGATGTCTTTGAAGGGTTTCGTCCCGGTGGTGTTGCCATTATTAATCACCATGAAAAGGTTCAATGTCCAAAACCAATTCAAAACATCAAGGTTTTTACTGTTCCTGGGAATGATATTGCAACTGAAGTTTTGGGACGTCCTATTGGCAACACAACGATTTTAGGCGCTTTTGCAGCGGCAACCAACGAGTTTGGATTAGAGTCACTTCAACAGGCAATATTAGAGCGTTTTTCAGGTGAGGTTGCCAAAAAGAATGCAGAGGCAGCCCGCCGTGGATACGAATACATAAAGAAAGGTGTTTAAGGTGATTATCCCTATTACTTCAAAACCTCGCACAAGTAAAGCAAACAAAACGGGTACCTGGCGATCTGGCAAGAAACCCCATTTTATTCAAAAGGAGTGTATTGCCTGCCGTTTATGCGTGATGGTATGTCCGGAAGGCTGTATTTCAGGCGACAAGAAGTGTACGTACATTTCCGATTATAAATATTGCAAGGGATGCGGTAACTGCGTGGCTGTCTGTCCTGTTGCAGATATTGAAATGATAAAGGAGGAATGGTGGCGTGAGACAATATCTTGAAGGTTCCCAGGCAGTTGCACAGATCGTGCGATTGTGCAAGGCACAGGTTATTTCCGCTTATCCTATAACTCCCCAGACCCACATCGTCGAAGCTCTGGCGCAAATGGTGGCCGACGGCGAACTCAATGCAGAATTTATTAATGTCGAAAGTGAGCACTCAGCGGCATCTGTAGTCCAGGGGGCAAGCGCCACTGGCGTAAGGACCTATACGGCTACCACATCGCAAGGGCTGCTTTACATGATCGAGGTGCTCTATAGTATTGCGGGTTTGCGATTGCCTGTAGTTTTGACCTGTGCCAACCGTGCTGTCTCCAGTCCCATTAATATATGGAATGACCATCAGGATTCCGTGACGGCGCGAGATGCAGGTTGGTTGCAATTTTATGCAGAAAATAATCAGGAGGCGTGCGATCTGCACTTAATGGCTTACCGGCTTGCTGAAGACCATAATATTATGCTGCCTGTCATGGTGTGTATGGATGGATATATCCTGACTCATGCGTACGAAGTAGTAGATTTACCAGAACAATCGCAGGTAGATAAATTTCTTCCCGATTTTAAACCCGTGCATTGTCTTAATCCGGATGAGCCCATTTCTATGGGAGTTCTTATGGGGCCGGAATCGTATACAGAGACACGTTATGCTATCCATCA
Source organism: Candidatus Brocadiaceae bacterium (assembly GCA_030650655.1). Classification (GTDB taxonomy): domain Bacteria; phylum Planctomycetota; class Brocadiia; order Brocadiales; family Brocadiaceae; genus Wunengus. The sequence goes on along the minus strand of JAUSDH010000141.1, from coordinate 646 downwards.
AACCATGATGGATGCGTTGAATGTTATTCCTGGGATTGCCGATGATTTTGAACGGGTATTTGGCAGAAAAGTCAATTGCCTGATAGAAAAGTATCGATTGGAAGATGCCACACAGGTCTTTGTCGCTATGGGTTCGATGGTAGGAACAATCAAAGAAGTGATTGATGGATTGCGAGAGGACGGTCAAAAGGTGGGTTTATTAAAGGTAATTGCACATCGTCCCTTTCCCAAAAAAATTGTGTATGAGGCGTTAAAAAATGCGAGGGAAATTGCCGTACTGGAAAAGGCAATTTCTTTGGGACAAGAAGGCCCTTTGCTTTCGGATGTCAAATCCGTTTTTTGCGGGCATGGTAATCAACCCAAGATCAGCGGCTTTGTTCTAGGGTTGGGTGGAAGAGATATCACGAAGAAATCGATCCTCGATGTACACAGCGCGCTTGCTGGCTCACAGGTAGATGTGAAATTTATCGATTTAAAAATCTAAAAGGAATTAACCGATGGTTACGGAATTATTTTCATCTGGTCATACAGCATGTACTGGATGCGGACAGGCATTGGGTGCACGCCTGGTAGTAGAAACGACAGGACCGAACGTCATCATTGCCAATGCTACCGGATGCCTGGAGGTATTTACCTCCCGATACCC
>JAUSDH010000084.1 GCA_030650655.1 Candidatus Brocadiaceae bacterium | reverse complement strand
GCCGATTGTTGGCTTAATGTATTAGAAACACATCTTCTGCGTAATGACAAAGCAAATGTTTGGCATAAAATGTTGCGTTATTTTAGATATTTATCAAATTGTAATTGTTCACGTGCAACTAATTTTTTATCTGATCTGTTTAACAAATATCCTGCAGTACGTGATTCTAGAGAGGGATCTATTCTTATTGCAAATGTTCAATCATGGATACCTCATAATTGTTTTTATAATTGGATAACATCCTTAAGGGACACTAAATGGAAGTATGGTCCTCAAGCTTATGCAGAAATTTTATTATTATATCATGCCATGTATCCTGATAAAGAGTGGGCTTCAAACGAGGTAGATAAAATATTATCAAATAATCAGGTATGTAAAGATGTGATTGCAATGCGTTTGGGTTTTGCCTATTGTGCATCCCATTTATGGTCAGAGTCCAAATATAGGAAAATGTCTACTAGCATCATTTCTAAACTCATTAGCGAAGAAAATGACGAGATACAAAAAGCCATCGCTGATATATTTCGTATTGTTGATACTTTATTACCGGATGATTGTACAAGAAAATTATTAGATTTATTGTGTGAGCATCCAAACGTGCTTCAAAAAACTCGTGATATTTTCATTGTAGAACGTTTACAAGATTTATTGCCATTAGAACCTGATCGGGTTTATAGCATCTGTAAAACTATGCTTCAACATAATGGTTCTGAGCTATCAAATATCAGCACATCCTTTTCTGCTGCCGCGCCCGAAATGATTAATATTGCCTTGACCCTCCAAAGATTAGGAGGAGATTATCGGAAATATGGCCTAGAGTTGTTTGAGAAGTTGCTAGAGTTAAATGCTTATGGAGCAAAAGATACACTGATGGAGTTAGATCATCGTCCAGGGCTTATAACCCGCCACCCCATAAGACGAAAACGTAAGCCAAGAAAAGAAAAATCTAAATAGTAATCTTTACTGAAAAGTAGGAAAATGGCATAATCATATATTAACAGTCGAAGATATTTATTCTTTTAAATGGAAGTAAATTACAGAATATCTTTTAGATTGTATGTGAATAGGAGAAAGTTATGAGCCAAAAATATAATATTTTAGTAGAGGAAGTTAAAAAACTATCAGTTGAGGAAAAGGAAGAATTAAAATTTGTCTAAATACCAAATAAAGGCGTGAGTATCCAAAGTTATTTCCATATACTTTTTGCTTCTTCAATGTCTTTTTCGGTTACTTTACTATTGCTCGTTATTCCATGGAGGGAAGTACGGTTTTCTTTTTTTGATTCCCGGGTCTCTTTGAAATATTCTCTTAGGGCGTCCTCTGTAACAAGCCATTTAGTCCCAATTTTCCTTGCTCTGAGCTTTCCCTGTCGAATGTATGTCCTCAAAGTAAACGCTGTGATACCCAAACTCTTTGATAACTCTTTTAGTGAGTAAAGTTTTAATTCCCCTAATTGAATAGGCTTATTACCTCCTGTAAAATGTTTTCCCATCACTAATTCATACTTTTGATTATTCTATTGTGAGACTTTCTTTTTATCAATGTAATTTTACGTTTAATTATTGTTTAACATACTATCTGTGTAACAGTTTCATGTGAATTACGTTGAGATACCTGTCTAAAATGAGACACATTCAATAATAAAATATGAAACTTGATAGTAATTGTTGTCGTAATAAATGCAAAGTCAGTCAGTTAAAAAAATATGTAAAAATCTGCTTTTTGTGGTAATATATCAGCGTGAGTTGAATATAATTTTTTATACAGTTTAGCTCACCGCAAAGTTCGCAGAGGGTATAACAAGGATAAGGAGATGACATTAAGTACAATCTCCAGTTTTCTCTTCTTTCTCCGTGCCCTCCGTGGTGAACAATCACTAATTCTTTAAACATTTTAGAAGGGAAGATATTATGGGATTTCCAGAACATCGACTACGTCGATTACGTAAGAATGAAAATTTAAGAAGACTGGTCAGAGAAACGCATCTGTCTATAGACAACCTGATTATGCCCCTCTTTGTCCGGCCGGGAAAAGGCATTAAACAGCCGATACCATCTATGCCGGGGAACTACCAGATGTCTGTTGATAAGCTGGTTGAAGAGGTAAAAACCCTGGAAGGGCTTGGAATTCCTGGAATTATCCTCTTTGGGATTCCTGATAAGAAGGACGAAATGGGTTCCGATGCCTATTCCGATGAAGGTATAATTCAAAAGGCAATTATCGCTATTAAAAAAGAGGCAAAGAATATCCTTGTGATTACGGATGTCTGTATGTGTGAATATACCAGCCACGGACACTGCGGATTTATCAGAAGAGACGACAAGACAGGTCATTTTGATGTGGATAATGACATGACCCTGGAACTCCTGGCAAAAGAGTCAGTTTCCCATGTAAAGGCAGGCGCGGATATTGTTGCTCCTAGTGATATGATGGACGGCCGCGTAGAGGCGATTCGTGATGGACTTGATGAGGAGGGATTTGAACATATCCCCATCATGGCGTACTCTGCCAAATATTCATCAGGTTTCTATGGGCCATTCCGTGAGGCTGCCGAATCTACACCTGGGTTTGGGGATCGTTCGTCTTACCAGATGGACCCTCACAATGCCAATGAAGCGTTGCGTGAGGTGGCGCTGGATATAGAAGAGGGGGCTGATATCGTGATGGTAAAACCTGCGTTGGCCTATCTCGATATTATCAGGATGATAAAGGATAAATTCAATCATCCCGTCGCAGCCTATAACGTAAGCGGTGAATTTTCAGTCGTGAAGGCCGCGGCAGAAAAGGGCTGGATTGACGAGAAGCGTGTTGCCCTTGAGATTTTGACCGGCATCAAACGCGCCGGCGCAGATATGATCCTCACCTACTGGGCAAAGGATGCCGCACAGTGGTTGAAAAATAAATAGCCACTTATTAACAGGATTCATATTGTAATGAATAATTTTGTGGTAAAGGTTAACACTTTTTCTGATATAATAAACCCGATTTTAAGAGATAATATATTTTTAGAGGAATATTAGTGGCCAAATACCCTGTTCTATCGAAAGCGCCAATCACGGAAGCCCTTATTGATATTCGAGTGAAGGTAAGGGAGGATCTTAAGATTGAGCAAATTGATTCAATTTACAATTCGATTTCCAGAGAATATCCGGTTAAAAAAACACGTTCTAAATTTGAAGGTAGGTTAGAATTTAAAAAAGGAGATTCTCCTCTTTCGGCTGTAACAGAAACAATTGATGGTTATATATTCACTTCTGACGATCAGAAGCAGATTTTACAGGCAAGATTGGATGGTTTTACATTTAACAGGTTAAAGCCTTACGAAACATGGGAACGTTTTCGCGATGAAGCGCGTAGGCTATGGGAAAAATATAGGAAATTAACTTCTCCTGAAATAATCAGAGTGGCTTTACGATACATTAATAGAATGGAATTTCCTCTCCCTATCAAGGATTTCAGTGATTATTTGACAGCGGCGCCAATTGTACCAGCAGGATTACCGCAAGGGGTAAATAGTTTTCTTACGCGTATTGTTATCCATGAGCCAGAAATTGATGCTGGTGGGACTATTACTCAGGCGTTAGAACAGATCGTTAATCCAAATATTCTTCCGATAATACTGGACATAGACGTGTTTAAACAAAAATCAGAAGGAATAAAAGAGGAAGAAGCCTGGCAAACTCTTGAAAAATTACGCCATTTTAAAAATAAAATATTCTTTGAGAGTATTACCGAAAAAGCAAGGGGGCTATTTCTATGAGTATGGCAGTTCAATGTATTGATTATCCAAGTTTTTACGCTATCCCAAGTGGTATAGGGTTCAGCGATGATTTTAAAGATTTGGTGAGAAATATTAAAAATCAGATTCAGAAAATTTGTGAACCTTTAACAATTGGACGCCCCTTAGAAGAAGCAGTCAAGTCGCTTCTTGATATTTACAAGGAATGTTCAGAGGAAAATTGGGACGGTTATAACGCACTTCCAATAACTGCAGATGCATTTGAGGAAGCCAGGAATATAATTAAATTATTGCCGACGTCAGTCCCCATGCCCGAAATTCTGGCTGAACCTGGTGGTGAGATTGGTTTTGAATGGAGGAAAGGAGACCGACTTGTTTTTGTTTTAAGCGTTGGAGGTAAACACAAGATTAATTATGCCGGAATATTTGGGAGTAATAAATTACACGGGTCGGAATATTTTGGAGAGTCGTTACCTTCTGTAATAATTGGAAATCTAGGACGGTTATATTCATAGGTAAGAAATTTTGGATCAAATAAAACCAGAAGAGAATTTGGCTCGATATATCCTGCGCAAGGATCATTTTAGCACTCAACAGAAAAAGGTTAAGTATGTTGTCTTTATGCCAGCACCTAATGGAGAGACGTCAGTATTCCGCATTTCAAATTTATCAGAAGGTGAAATCTGGGAGATCGGTAACTGCAAAGTTGCTCAAAAGCGAGAATTACCTTTATTAGGACGTGCGGATATTTTGGCGTCTTGTATCCTGGATAGGAATTTAAAATTAATACCTGACAATAACCCGCCTCGGCACGCTAATATTGTTGGTTGGCCATCTGAAAAATCAGAACAAAAATTAATTGCCATGGAATTGGCAGTAAACGCACAACTGCATCTGAAGTAAAACAAAGATTCTCTCCATGAAAAAGATTTCTGACATATCCAAATTAGACCGTCCCCGTGAAAAACTTCAGCAAAAGGGGGCGCTGAGGCATTATCAGACACAGAACTCCTTGCCATCCCACTGGGAAGCGGCACAAAAGGTCACGATGTTATGATTGTGGCAGAACGCATATTGAAAGGACTGGATGCCCATAATGAGAAACTCAACATAGATGAGTTAAAAAAGATTGAGGGGGTCGGACCTGCAAAGGCTACCTTGATTGCAGCAGCCCTGGAATTTGCCCGCCGCCGTATTCGGCCTGAGGGATTGAAGATATCCTTTCCCACCGATGTGTTGCCATTGATTTCCAATTACGGAGACCGCAAACAGGAACATTTCCTCTGCACCTCTATCAACGGCGCAAACGAGGTCATTGCCACACGTGTGGTTACCGTTGGATTAGTCAATAAATCTCAGGTACATCCGAGAGAGGTGTTTGCCGACCCCATCACAGACCGCGCCGCTGCCGTAATCATAGCTCATAATCATCCTTCAGGAGACTTATTGCCAAGTAAGAAGGATATCGAAGTTACCAAACAATTAAAATCAGCAGGTGAGACCCTTGGAATAAAATTGCTCTATCATATTATTTTCAATCATAAGGGATACTACAGTTTTTTGGAACATAAGGAGTTGTAGCCTATGGGGGTTTTGGGGAGAAAGGGGTGAGGATAGTGAAAGAAAAAAGAAGACCGGATAGGTTGGATTTAGAGGCCATCAGGAATCAGATACTGGATTTCGCATGTGCCAAGCATGATTTTAAGCTGGAGTCAGAGGACTTCCCCTTTGATGGGAATTGGAACGGCGTATTTCTGATAAAATTTAAGGATAATTCTGAGGAAGAAAGGCTGTATTGCGAGACTCCTCTCGGCGAACATTTTATCAGGTTTGGGCTGGATTTGGTGGTAGATGAAAAGGCCTGGCAGCGGGAACATGAGAATATCTTCCGTGAGGCGTCAGGATACGACGTGGCAATTTACCCATCCCTCACGAAACAAGGTGGGAAGCGGCATTGCCGGTTGTCCATACGGGCATGGATTCCTAATTTTGGACAACGTATCTTTGGCTTGACTCTTTCCAATCTCATGGATTGTAAAAAGGCGATTTTGCTGATGCTTTCAAAGGAATAGCTTGATGTACAGGAATTTCAATCTTTAATGATTCCCCTCTAAAAAGAGGGGATAAAGGGGTGTGTAAGGTTGCCGTAACACACCCCCGGCCCTATTTTTAGAGGGGAACTATAAAGTCACTGCCTTTGGCAACCTAATTTAATGTTTAAGAATTTCAAACTATTGTTCCTCCCCCTTGATGGGGGAGGCTAGGTGGGTAATGTAGGGGCAGGTTTGAAACCTGCCCCTACTATGCACCCTCCCTTTGTCCCTCCCATCAAGGGAGGGATTATCTTTAATTCATGTAGTCGCCGAAGGCCTAATTTAATGTTTAAAAATTTCAAAATAAAGAGTATGATGGGTCAAGCGAAGCAGACCCATCGACCATTACGCTTATTTTTTTAATTGATGGGTGCGCTGACGCTTCACCCATCATACATGATTGCCATAATCGCAGTAACAGAAAAAAGTTGTTGGGTTTTAAAAGACAAAACCCAACCTAATTTAATCAGAAAAAAAAATAAATTACTCCCTTCCAAAAGGTAATTCCTAATATTACCTACCTTTAGTAATCTCTCTCGTGTCCCATTTAGTAAAGGTGGTTCATGGGGATTTCCACAGCTTCGTTCGAAGATTTCTGTGCAACGCAAATAAACAGTAAAAGCAAAATTTATTTTTTAAAAATTTCGTGGTTTATCTTCTGGAACTTTGCTAAAATTTGCTGTAATATTTATTGGTAAATAGTAATGATTACACAATTATTGTTTGAATTCAAAAGGTAAAATTTATGAAAATTGCGGTTTCAGGTAAGGGTGGTGTTGGGAAAACAACCTTTGTGGCTACGCTCGCAAAGGTTTTTGCGGAGAACGGGAAAAAGGTTATTGCGATAGACGCAGACCCTGTATCTAATCTGGCAGTGACTATGGGTATTAAAAATGTATCGGAGATAGTACCAATCAGCCAGATGAAGGAATTGATAAAGGAACGCACGGGTGCTTCAGATGAATACGGGAAATTTTTTTCACTTAATCCCACAGTTTCTGATTTGCCTGAAAAACTTTCCCTGGAACATGAAGGAATAAAGCTTATGGTATTGGGCGCTATAAAACGCGGGGGTGGTGGGTGTGCGTGTCCTGAAAGCGCTTTTTTAAGAGCACTGCTGAGTCACCTTATCGTGCAAAGAGACGAGGTAGTGATTGTTGACATGGAGGCGGGGGTTGAGCATCTCGGTCGTGCCACGGTAAGGTCAGTGAATGCGTTAATTGTAATCGTTGAGCCAGGTTCTAAAAGTATCCAAACTGCCTTTCAGGTTAAAAAGCTGGCTGACGATATAGGGCTCAAATCGATTTTTGCCGTGGGTAACAAAGTGGACTCCGACAGCCATCGGTCATTGATAGAGAAGGGCTTGAGTGGCATTCCGGTTTTAGGGTTTATTTCATATAACGATAAAATCCTTGAGTCGGATATTGTAGGACGGGCTGTTTTCGCTGAGAATAGCCAGTTATTGTCAGAAGTCAGGCAAATAAAAACTCGGTTGGAAGATTGTATAAAAATCAAGTAAAAGTTTGTATTTTCCCTTGATTTCAATCTATTAAAATTTATAATAAATTGTTCTAATTCCCCTCAAATGGGGATGGATATTTAGTGCGACTGTGTGGTTACTTCCATCAGTCGGCTGGTATCAGAAAAAGGTTAGGAGAATATTATGGAAGAAAAACAAAAAACAGTAGACGAAGTAATGCTTGATAGAATGAAGGAAATGAAAGTAGAGACCATGTACGACAGATACAAGGCGCAACTTCCGCAATGTGGATATGGTAGTCTTGCGCTATGCTGTCGTCATTGTAATTATGGCCCGTGTAATATTGACCCTTTCGGCAAAGGTCCCAAGAAAGGTGTTTGTGGTGCAGATGCTAATACCTTTGCGGCACGACACTTCCTTCGTATGGCTGGTGCAGGCACTGCGTGTCACTCTGACCATGCCCGTGCTGCGGCACACCTTTTGGTTGCGACCGCACGAGGTGAGGCTCCGGGATACAGGATTAAAGATGTAGATAAGCTTATGATGGTCGCTGAATGTTTTGGAGTAAAGACGAAGGATCGTAAGATAAATGAGATTGCTGAAGAGGTTGGTGAGATGGCGCTCATGGAGTTTGGTAAACCGTACGGGACGTTATTGTTTCTGAAAAGGGCACCAGAAGCGCGCCAAAAAATATGGGAGAAATTAGGTATTGCTCCAAGAGCTATCGATCGTGAAGTTACCGAAAGCATGCACCGGACGAGTATGGGTGGTGATCAGGACTATAAGAATCTCAATAAACAAGCCATGCGTGTAGCTTTAGCAGACGGTTGGGGTGGTTGTATGATAGCAACCGAACTGCAGGACATTATGTTCGGTACCCCAAAGCCGGTGCAGGGGAGTTCAAATTTGGGTGTCTTGAAAAAGGATTATGTAAATATTGTTGTACACGGACACGAACCTCAGCTTGCCGAGGCTATTGTTCTTGCCTCAAGCGATCCTGATGTTGCAAAAGCCGCAAAAGCAGTGGGTGCAAAGGGTGTTGTCATTGCAGGGCTCTGTTGCACAGCGAATGAGCTTCTTGTCAGACACGGGATTCCTATGGCTGGCCATATGACAATGCAGGAATCGGCTATTGCGACAGGCGCTGTTGAGTTAATGGCCGTTGATATTCAGTGTGTAATGCAGGCGTTGGCAGAGACGGTAAAGCACTTCCATACAAAACTTGTTACGACCTTGTCAAAGGCAAAGATCACTGGTGCAGAGCACGTGGAGTTCGAAGATGAAAATGCCCTTGAAGCGGCAAAGAAGATTATCATGATGGCTATTGAAAATTATAAAAACCGCGATCCTAAAAAGGTATTTATACCGAGTAGCGCAGCGCCTAATCTTATTGCTGGTTTTAGCCATGAAACGATTAAATATATGCTGGGTGGCAGATTCAGAGCGAGCTACAGGCCTTTAAATGACAATATCATAAACGGAAGGATTCGGGGTGTTGTTGGAATTGCCGGTTGCACAAGTCCTCGAGCAGATGCATGTGAACAGAATTACGTACATCTGGTAAAGGAGTTGATAGCGAACGATGTATTGGTTGTGGCGACCGGGTGTGCCGCCGGACAATGTGCCGCTGGTGGATTAATGATTCCAGAGCTAAAAGACGAGTGCGGTAAAGGGCTTCGTGAGGTTTGCGAGGCGGTAGGCATTCCGCCTGTTTTACATTCTGGTGCCTGTGTCGATAACAGCCGTATTCTTATAGCATTGTCTGAGATGGCAAAAGAAGGTGGACTGGGGAATGATATCAGTGATTTGCCTGTTGCAGGGGTATGCCTGGAATGGATGAGTGAAAAGGCTATTGCCATTGGGCAGTATTTTGTCGCCTCGGGTGTTTATACGGTCTTTGGTATGAATTCTCCGGTGGCAGGCGCACCCGATATGCAAAGACTGTTAACAAAGGAGATGGAAGAGCTAGTAGGCGCCAGATGGGATTTTGAACAAGACCTCAAGAAAATAGGCAAGATGGTAATGGATCACATAGAAAAGAAGAGAGATGCGCTTGGTATAAACGTGAAAAAGGAAAGAAAGCTCTACGATATGGCAGAGAGAAGGGCGCTGGAAAGGGAGTGCAAACCTGTTCCAGAAGGACATCATTAACAAAAAGATCTAAAGGGGTAATTTTTTATGTCGAAGATTATCTGTTCCGCCGCCATTCGCGGCTCATATCAAATTGTAGATAAGGCTGATAAAAAGCTAGCTGAAGCAATTGAGCAAAAAGGGCGTGATTGTAAAGTAGAATTCCCTAATACAGCTTATTATTTACCAATCATTTATTCTATGACCGGTATTGCGGTAAAAACGCTGGAAGATTGTGTCCATGTGCTAGGGTTGGCACGAAGTATGTTGCCCCCTCTGCCAGCAGAACACCACTGGGTTCCATACCTGGGTCATACATTGGATGCAGGAATGGCAACGCTCTTTGCAGAGGAGGTGTATGAGGCCTGTAAGTATTTAATTGGACCTCATCCCGTCGACGGAATATGGTTAGGCGCTGCTGATGATATTATTATGCGTGAACGCGGTATTGAATTCGTGGATGGCACTGCGCCTGGTTTTGCTGCTATTGTGGGGTGTGCGCCTGATGCAGACACAGCAGTCAAGATTGCCAGGGAACTCCAGCAGAAGAATCTTTATGTGTTTATGCAATCCGATAACTTTGGGGTCTCTTTTGCCGAACAGTTAGCCGAAAAAGGGGTACAGATGGGTTGGGATACCCGGCTCGTACCCTTTGGGAAAGAAACCTCTGCTGCCGTATATGCTCTTGGTTTCGCAAATAGAGCAGCCCTTTCATTTGGAAACGTTCCGGCAGGTGATTTCAGAAGGAATCTCCTGTATAATAAGAACCGTATCTTTGCCTTTGTCCTCGCACTGGGAACTGCGGTGACTGATGAACAATATGCGAATGCCGCTGGCGCAATCAATTATGGCTTTCCGACTATTACCAACATCGATATCCCTGAGATATTGCCTACAGGTGTTTGCACTTATGAGCATGTGGTTTCAAGGGTGCCGGTTGATAAGATCGTTGACAAGTGTATCGAAGTACGCGGCCTAAAGATTTCGATTCATAAGTTGGATATCCCGGTAGCTTATGGCCCTGCCTTTGAGGGTGAACGTATCCGAAGAGAGGACATGCAAATTGAAATCGGCGGTCCTGGTGTGCCTGCCTTTGAGTATGTCTGCACAAAAGAAGGCCATGAGGTTGAAGACGGTAAAATACAGGTTATAGGTCCTGATTTGGACGAAATTAAGCCAGGTCCCGGTGTGTCTTTAGGCATAATGGTAGAAGTATATGGTCGAAAGATGCAGCCAGATTTTGAACCTATTTTTGAACGCCAGATGCATCGATTTTTAGGTGAGGCTCAGGGATTATTTCATATGGGACAGAGGGACATGATTCGCCATCGTATCAGTAAGGAAGCCTTTAAAGCAGGTTTCAGGATCAAACACATAGGAAGTATCATTCATGCCAAATTCCATGGTGAATTTGGCGCTATTTTAGACAAGGTACAAGTGACCCTGTACACGAAAAAGGAAGATGTGGAGAATCTCTTGAAGGATGTGTGTGCCGCCTATACAGAGCGTGATGCACGATTAAAAGGGATGACAGATGATTCGGTAAATTTGTTTTATAGCTGTACGCTTTGTCAGAGTTTTGCGCCCACCCACATTTGTGTCGTTACCCCTGAGCGTTCTGGTTTATGCGGCTCAGTTAGCTGGCTTGACGGAAAGGCAGGTTATGAGATTAGTCCTACGGGACCAAACCAGCCGATCGAAAGAGGAAAGGTAGTTAATGATAATCTGGGGCAGTGGGAAGGCACAAATTCGTTTATATTCAATGGTTCGAACAGGGCACTTGAGAAGGTGAGTTTGTATAGCATCATGACAGACCCCATGACAAGTTGCGGGTGTTTTGAGTGTATTTCAGCCATGTTACCCATGACCAATGGGATCATGGTGGTAGACCGCGACTTTACCGAAATGACCCCGTGTGGTATGAAGTTTTCGACTCTTGCTGGAACAGTTGGCGGTGGATTGCAAACCCCGGGGTTTATGGGTCACAGCAAGTTCTATCTGAGCAGCAGAAAATTTATCTCTGCAGATGGAGGTCTTGCGCGTGTTGTGTGGATGCCTAAGGCGCTTAAGGAAGAGTTGGGTGAAATGCTTGTTAAAACTGCAGAAAGTCTGGGGCTAGAAGAATTTCTCAATAAGATAGCCGATGAAACTGTAGCACAGACCGAAGAAGAGGTTCTGACATATATGCAGAAGGTTAACCATCCCGCATTGGCTTTAGCGCCAATGTTCTAAGGTTTAGTGGCATAGATTCATTATTTAACAAGAAATAAAAATGTTTCGCCTAAAGTAACAAGACTGTAGTTTGGGTGAAGCGGAGCGCGCCCAACAAAAAAAATACTTCCCAGCGGGTTCAGGCTTCGTCGTGAGCTCAGCCGAACGGTTTGTAACCTGAACCCTTAAATTCGACTGAACAATAGTCCATATGCTATCAATGAAGCTTTCGAAGGTATAAATATTTGGGTTCAAGTTACAAACTTGAACCCGCGAAGGCGACTAAATGCTTATTTATAACACGTATTTTTTTAATCTGGAGTCTATTCATGATCTTTGATATGCCATTTGTAGAGAAAGAGAACGAAGGTGCTGGTGAAGAGAAGGAAAAGCAACAAGGCGGTGATTTGATTGCAAAGTTATTAAAAACGCGTACCGTTATGGTGACGGATGAAGTGACTAAAAAAATGGCACAACAGATCATGACGCAACTCTTGCTTCTTGAAGCAGAAAATCACGACGATATCAAAATGTATATCAACTCTCCGGGAGGGGATGCCGATGCTGGTTTTGCAATCTTTGATATGATGCGGTTCATCGTGCCGAAGGTAAAGGCCATTTGTGCGGGGGTCGCAGCCAGCGCTGCTGTGATCATTCTCCTTGGTGCAAAAAAGGAAAATCGGTTTAGTCTGCCTAATGCACGCGTTCTTATCCATCAACCTTCAACCGGTATCCACGGGACTGCCGCTGATATTCAAATTGAAGCCACCGAAATACTCAAATGCCGTGAAAAGATTAACCGATTGATTTCTGTGGAAACAGGGCAGGCTATGGAAAAAGTAGAATCAGATACGAAAAGGAATTTCTGGATGTCTGCCGAAGAGGCGCTTAAGTATGGATTGGTCAGAAAAATTATACAGACCAGTGATGATTTAAAAGTATGATTTTATGGTAATTGCCCAATATCAACTGGAATGTTCTGTGTTTTATGGCCACCCCTTTTCCCCCTTTTTGCAAAGGAGAATGAATGGGTGGCTTTTCATTTGATGCTGTGCAAATTTATTTTATGCGAAAGGATCGTAACGAATGGCACTAACTGGACTAGATATTTATAAACTACTTCCCAAGACAAATTGTAAAAAGTGCGGGCGGCCCACGTGTCTGGCGTTTGCCATGCAATTAGCCCAGAAAAAGGCAAACCTGTCCGATTGCCCTGATGTAAGTGAAGAGGCAAAGAAAGTTTTGGGAGCCGCCTCTGCGCCTCCCATCAAGCTGGTAACGGTAGGTACGGGGGTGAAAAAAGTAGCGGTTGGTGAGGAAAATGTATTATTCAGACATGAAGAAAAATTTTATCATCCAGCAGGTGTGGCAGTTACCATCAGCGATGATTTAAGTGATACCGCCTTTAACGATCGTTTAAAAAAGATTAACAGCCTGAAGATTTCCAGGGTTGGTACTGAGATAGAGATTGATCTGGTGGCAATCATTAATAAAAGTAATGATGCGAATAAATTTGCTGAAGCGGCAAAGAAGGTCAGCAGCGGTTCGCATTTGAGCATTATTTTGAGCAGTACTTCACTTGAAAACATGAAGGCTGCCCTGGCAACCTGTGCTGAAAAGAGGCCTTTAATCCATGGTGCAAATTCGCAGAATTGTGAGGCTATGGCTGCTTTGGCAAAAGAAAAGAACTGCCCGATGACCGTAACTGCTCCAACGCTTGAGGAACTTGCCGACTTGGCTGAATGTGCAAAGAAGGCAGGCGTCGAGGAAATTATACTGGATGTAAGCGGTAACAATCCTAAAGAGGTGCTGCAGAAACTGACAAAGATAAGACGCGCCGCACTAAAGAAAAACTTTAGAACGCTTGGGTTTCCTATGATTGCCTTTGTTTGTGATGACGACCCATTCCAGGAAATTTCTCTGGCATCTACGTATCTGGTAAAATACGCAGGCATAGTTGCAGTCAATACCTGTGAACCTTGGGGGATCATGCCGCTGCTTACCGCTAGGGCAAATATATTTACCGATCCACAAAAACCAATTCAGGTTGAACCCAAATTATATGCGGTTGGTGACGTCAAAGAAGATTCACCCGTCTTATTCACAACAAACTTTTCACTTACTTATTATACCGTGGAGGGTGAGGTTGAAGGGAGCCGTATTCCCGCATATATATTATCTGTGGATACCGGTGGTACTTCGGTATTGACGGCGTATTCGGGCGATAAACTAAACGACAAAGTTGTCGCCAAGGCAATGGCAGATGCCCAGGTAGAAACGAAGGTAAAGCATAGAAAACTGATCATTCCAGGGCTTGTGGCTGTAATGTCCGGTAAGTTGCAAGAGACACTTGGGTGGGAGATACTGGTTGGCCCCCGTGAAGCGTCTGGCCTTCCTTCTTATTTAAAGACGGTATGGCGGGCTTAGTTAACAAGTTTTAGGTGGCACAAATTATTCCCCTCTTGGGAGGGGTAAGGGGTGGGTACCTTGGACGTAAATTCCCAGTGAATATTTTACAAATTAAC
>JAUSDH010000075.1 GCA_030650655.1 Candidatus Brocadiaceae bacterium | reverse complement strand
AGAAGATCATTTGAAGAAGACTTTGGCATTGATAATCTCGAAATGCCCGTTTCCAGGATGTGTGATACTGATGGATTCTATCATTTTTTATTGCACATTCTATATGAGGCAGAACGATTTGCCAAAATCTACAACGAGAAGCTGGCAGAATACCGGCGCATCCGCAAAATTCGTTCAAAGGCCAATCCTTTACCGGATTTGAATATCTTAAGGAATTCAATAGAAATGCCTTTTTGGGTATGGAAGGCAGAGGGGCAAAGAGCTAAGTGCTACATGGTGAATGAAGGGGAGGATATAAAGATTACAGATGGGGCGGAAGTGTTGGTCACTCTAATAAAAGGTGATGATGTAATCAATAATATAACGAGGTTAAAAACACTGATGGAAGCCGGTATTAAAATACGTCCACGTGCGATTACAACGACAATGTTTTCTCGATTATTCTTCGCAGATGTGTTTATCCATGGGATTGGGGGGGCGAAGTACGACACCATTACCGACGAAATAATAAGAGAATTCTTCGGTATAGACCCTCCCGGCTTCGTCACGATTTCTGCGACTTTATATTTACCTTTGGATGCCTATGATTTGGATATCAAGGTGTTACAGGAGTTACAGCGGACTGTTAGTGATATGAGTTATAATCCTGAGCAATATGCTCCCAAAGAAACTCAAAGTGAGCCAGCGTTCATGAATAGCGTAAGAGAAAAACAAAGATTATTAAAGATGATGACTGTTGGTAATGCAGATGAGAAAAAGCGGTATTTTAGTCAGATTAAAGAATTGAATAAATTAATGCTGACGCAGATAAATCCTGAACTGAAAAAGAAACAGAAGGAAATAAATATAGTTCGTGATAAACTCGCCTATAATGAAGTTGTGAGATTTCGGGAATATCCCGTTTGTTTGTATCCTATGAAGGTTCTCAGGGGGTATGTATTGAATATCTTTTCCTGAGCGTAAAGTAAAGATATACAGCCGTGATGACACTAATCACGGTACTAATGATGATCAGGTTTGTTTTAAGAACAAGGACAGGATAGAAAGCCTCTTTGACATCAATTTCCACCAGAAGTACCCAAGTAACGTCCCGTAAATTTTCGAGTGGTGTATAAGCGCTGAGTACGGGGATATTACGATAGTCCTTTAAAACCCTTACATCGGTATTTCCACGAAGCGCATCGTTCGTTGCTTCCGTATTGATTTCAAGTTTTAAAATAGTATTTTGACTGATAAATCTTGATTTCGAACGCATGAAATGGTCTTCACCCACGATATAAATCTCACCAGTGTCACCAAGCCCGTCTCGTTGCGCTAAAATAATGTCGATGCTGGAATAAGGCACCTCGACAATAACGATACCTAAGAGTTTATTGCTAAGGTCATATACTGGAGCTGCTGCCATGAAGATAAAGTCTTTTGCCTCTTCGCACCATGTTAAATCAGAGAATTTAATGTTATTTAATCCTTCCTTAAATACTTCGCCGATGCTAAATGAGCTGTATTCCCCGGTACTTAGGTTTGTTCCAATATATTCATCCCTTTTAACCCCGAAACAAATGTTTCCGTCTGTATCTACTAAGAACATGTTGTTATAACCATATTGTCTAAGGAAATGTTCAAGCAGTGGGCCGTAATAGGTGTCTACCTGTTTATAGGAAGTGTCATCAAAACCGCCTGCCTTGAAGGCATTTGAGAAGCGTGGTAAACTTTGGACAACCAGTGGATTTTTTGAGAGGACATTAATATCCCCATATCTCTCGTGGAAAAAGTTTTGGATTTGCATTTTTTTGATTTCGCGGACAGAAATCAAGTGGTTTATAGCCATTTTCTTTATGGCAGGGGCAAGGGCTTTATACTTCAACGGGCCCATGATTACTAAAAACGTAAAAACAGCAATGCCCGATGCGCTGAGGATTCTATAAATAGGTTTCAATTTGCCAATTCAAGATCTGAGGGATACTTGCTCCGCTATGAAGAAATAATTACGAATAAATTATTCTGTGGTATCGAATATTTTTACAGAATAATACAAATAAATTTAATTTTGTCAAGCTTATTAAATGACTGCCTGATACGTTTCGATAAGAAAGGTTACGTCTTCAATGTCTCCGTCTACCACTTCAATGGTGAAGTGGGTAATTTGATTCCTTTTTAGGATACGGATGATTCTATCCATATCCATATCGTATTCTCTGGAGAAATGGGAATGGGTGTCACCGTCAGGGCTTTTAAAATTCCAATTCAGGGGGGTTCGATTGGTGTTCAGATGCGCACCAATTACCTGACATTGCTTGCAAATCGTGTCAATACCACGATAAAAGTCAAATTTGTTTAAAATGGAGGATGCCCACAGATGGCCGGTATCAAGCCAGATTGGGCAATCAAGATCTATCAGGTGAGAGGGAGTCTGGTTGCCGTTGCCAATGCCGGGAAAGTCATTTTCTATACAGAGGGTATAGGATGGGTATCTTTCCCTGAGTTGTTTCATATTCTCTTTCACGGTATTTTGATAATATTTGAATTCTTCCGTTTCCAGGAATTGTGGATCCATTACTCGTGTGTCGTTAAGCCGATAGTTATTATTTATGGCTTCACGCAGTACCTTGCCATAGTGTGCTGGATCGTTTTTAATGGGTTTTTGAGTCATAAAAAAACCATGGAATAATGCGATGTTACTTCGAAGCGATTGCATGACAGATGCAGTATTTTGAAATCCTGCAAGGACGGTATTAAAATCGTTGTTGGCGAGATTAATAAAATAATCAGAAAATACTGGAGCGTGGACAGAAAACTCGACATCAAGTTCCCTAATTTTGTTATACAAGTCTTTGGTAACGGAGTTGTGTATCTGAATACCAAATTCAAAACCTTGTGATTCAATATAATCCTTACACCGTTTGATCCTTGCAAGTGTATCTCCATGAGGGAAACACATGGTGCTGAGTTCTATTTTTGTACGCATCTGGTCTAAAAGAACCTCATCAAAAATATTTCCAATTGTTTTGAAATTAACTCGAATCTTTTCCTTAAAGGTAAAGACGACTCCATAGATTTGAGAGTCAACTGAACAGGCAAGTCATTTAGTATAGAAACTTTTTAGGAAAAGGAAAGATGAATTCGTAAATTTATAATTTTGTTTTAACGTAGGCATTAAAGGTCACTATTTGACCAATAGCGGGAAATATACTCTGATTAGGGAATGTTTTTACCCATGAGGTTTGTTTTATGTGATTATTTGAAGACGTCTATAATTATTGATATAGATATAACTTAGAGAATTATTAATTCTTAATAGAATGGATGAATTAACAAGGTATATAATTTGCTAATTGTTATGGCTGATGGAAATTTCCCCCCCATTTGACCTTATTCTCGTTAAGGATCAATCATGATAGAAACATCCGGTGTGTCAGCAAGCAACAAACCCGCAGATTATGGTGTTCAAATAGGTGCCTATGATAGCGCAGAGACAACCTCCTTTAAGAATATTATGTATGATGAATTTAAAAGACAAGATGCAGAGAAGTCACCAAAGTATGACACATTAACTACTCGAATTGAAAGTGGCATACTCCACCAGCTTGAGCGTAATAATTTTGAGACACATGCATTATATTCCGACACAAAAAAAGAAGCGTCATCGATATCATTAAAAGATCAGTTTAAAAAATACAAAGAGGACCAATTGTTGTCGAAGCCTGGGGGAGATAATTTCACCATAAATAATGACAACAGCGTAGATCAATCTAAATTTACTAAGCGGGTTGGGAAAGACCTCATGGATGCCGGTGAAAATTTCAAAAATATATTTAAGGATATCGGTACTGGTGCGACAATTAAATATGTCGATAAAGACGGCAATATCAAGGAAGGAAAAAAGATAGGGTTGGCAGGTACGATAGTTAATTTCTTTCAAGATATGGCTAGTGGAATCACATTCGGTAAGTACACACCAGAAGGAGAGGATGCTCCGGGCAATGCCTTAGAAGCTACAAAACATTTCTTTAAGAAGATTTTTGTGGATGCCTTATTAAAAGACATGGTTGTGGGGATACCGAGAAGTGCTATTCATGTAGGAGAGGATGCAGTATTCACGTGCATTAACCTTGCAGAAACAATTCCAGATGCTACGATTGGCAATTGCAAGGTGGGGCAGAAGGCAACAACAGAAGTCTTTGATGATACGCAGGTGTTTATAGACTTTGTTACGGATGTCATTCCCCTGGGTGAAGCAGGTTCCAGAACACGTGCCTTTACATTTAAAAAAGGTCTCAAAGGTTTTCCTATAGTGCATAATATTACCTCTCCGGAGCAGGGGACGGAGGATGAAAAATGGAAATATGTACGAAATACCCCTCTCAGGAAGACCATTGAGTCAGTCGCAACATTTATTCCGATTCAAATGTAAATAAATGTCCTTTTAATCTAAAATTGTATTGAAATTCATCCTAATACTGATATAATTTTCCTAAAGTTTAAGCGCCAGTAGCTCAGCTGGATAGAGCATCGGATTTCTAATCCGGCGGTCGAGGGTTCAAGTCCTTCCTGGCGCGCCAAATGAAAATATAAATATTTTTATATACAGTGCGGTGGGCGTAGCTCAGTTGGTTAGAGCATTAGACTGTGGCTCTAAGGGTCGCGGGTTCGAATCCCGTCGCTCACCCCAACTTAAACATAAGCAAATCAAATACTCAAGTGGTTTGATTTGATTAAGAATACCGTTATTAAACTGTTCCAGACATTAAAAGTTTGAAAATTATGACAAAGATTAAGGCACTAGAATAAACAAATGACACAGTCAACGCACATAATAATTATTTATTCTTTCTCACCATAAATTTTCACTAATTCTCCTTTTAAGTATTCCACCCTTACCCTTGCCTGCACTATTTTTAAGAAAATCAGACCACCGATATATCCAAATATCTCGGTTGATTTCTGTTCGTCTATAATGTTTGCATATGCATCTAGTGCCTTATGGTTATAATTTGTCTGCTCTCTCTCATATAACAAGGCCAATTCTTCATAAAGATTGCCGATCCGATACTGTGCATTCGCAGGAGTTATCCCCTCAAACTTTTCTATGATTTCACCAAATTTTTCAATTGCCTCGTTATAATGCATTTTTGCACCCTCATCATCACCGACGTCATAGAGCGCCAATCCCACATAATGATAGGCCTCTGCCACTGCGTACGAATGTTCCTGTGCCTCTTTCTTGTATCCTTCCCTAAGCTCCTCCAGGATATTTTTGTATCTTTGTTCCATCGCCTCGACAAGGCTAATACTCAATGGGATATCGGCATCTTCCAGTTCATTCTGGCTTTCCAATATTACCTTTGGAAGAAGTAACTTCGACAAGCCTTCCAGGCTTAACCCCTTAACAAGATAGAGTTCGCCTACGGAATGGAAAATCTTGTTTCCCCACGCATAATGAAAATCAGATTCTTTGCTTTGCCTGGAATTACAGCCTATGTCAGCCTGCGGGCATGTCCTGACTGAAGCTGAGGAAGTGGAACTATGGAGGATATCAATTTGGGAATTTCTAAACATCAAAATAGCGTCTATCTCTTCCCCGCTCATTCCAAATTCTTTATTTAGGAATTGAGACAGCTTGTAATTACTTGCTCGATTCAATTGCTTGTATAACCGTAATAATTTAGTCAGAATAGCCAATTTGTAAGAAGGCTTTTTCCCGTGCAAAACAGTCCTCCTGAAGAAGATAAGCCATGGATCTCTACTGGAAAAATTCAAACGCCCTTCGTAGCTATAAAAAACTTCTAATGCAGTTCCTAGCTTATAGCGTTCCCAGTCCTCAGATTCCTTGTAATTTAGTTCCTGATATCTTTTGTCGATTCTACGAAAATATCTTTCCAGGATATCTCTCATTTGAGTACTATTTACCTTACGATGCAGCTTCAGTTCATGCGGACTATATTTCAATGCTTCTGTATAATATGCAACAGCCTTCTCAAATTGTCGATCGTGATAATGCGTATCTCCGAGATACTCGTAATACCTTTTAATCATTCTCTTGGACCGGATTCCCACATCATCTTCTTTGGCTAAACGATATACCTCTTCAAAATGTTTTATTACCGATTCCGGGAATTGAACAGGTTCATGCGTAAGGGCATATAAGCCTTCGACATATTTATAAATGAAATTAAACTTCAGTAATAAATCTTCATGAATGCCTTTGCTCAAGATGGCTTTTTGTAAGCATTCTTTTGCTTTTTGATACATACCAAACTCCGTATATACCTTTTCCAGTTGGATGATAATATCTGCACTCGTCTTGTCATTTATTACAGCAGAATCCTTGTATTGACTGGCATATCTGTTAATCACGGTACGATAAATAACAGGAACGATCTCTATGGTATTGCCTGCAATACGAACTACATGTACGGTTATTTCTCCTGTTTCAGGATCCAGTTCCACCCCTGGCGCTTCCTTCCCATCAGGAAACCTTATCCAGGGACTTTTTTTAATGACACTGGCAGTAAAAACCATGTCCTTGCCTCTGGCTAAATCCTTCGATGTCCATACGGTATCCCATGGCCTCTCGCCTTCTTTTTCTGTGCCTGGTCTTACAATTTTAAAATTCCTTAAAATGTCAACCTCGTTTTTCCCGAAAAGATTCCAGTTATTTATCATCCCCGACAATTTCCCATCCTGTGCAACGCCGGAAGGTAATATTCTTAAGCTCATCTCACCACCCAGTTTTTCGACAATAATGGCACTCAACATTGTCTCAGGAATACCTCCTACTCCAATAATGAGGTCAACCTCTCCTCTTGTAACTGCAAGGGTTGGAGTAAGGTCGTCGTCCTTAACCGGGATTAATTGAACGCCTAGCTCTTTAACGGTCCTAATAAGTTTCTCATGCCTTGGCCTGTCCAGAATAACCACCTTCATCGTTTTGATTTCATCGCTTACATTTTGTGGAGTAATCTCTTTGTTTTTGTCTTTCAAGGTATTTTCAGCCATAAGCGTTAGATTTTTTGTAATACCATGAAGTACATTAACGCCTGCGCCTTTATACTTATTGCCCACAATCGTCTTGACCCCGTACATATCTGGTGAATTAAATAATCCTCCTCTTTCGCTGTATCCAACGGCAAAAATCGTCCCTCCGCTAGACGCCTGGTTGACTATGCACCGGTCATTTTCGAAGGCGCTCAGCACAATATCCGCCTCGTTCTCACTTTCTGTTGCTGTCCCGAATTTTTCCCCAATATACAACATAGGCATTTCCTTCCGTTCACCCTCTGCATTTACCACGTAGGCCTTCCACCAGTTGAAGCTATTATAGATATGCCTGAGCCACCAGACGGCCATACCTCGTGTACGGGAGATATTAAAGCCTTCGCCATTTGTGCTGAAATATTTTAGAGACCGTCCGGCAATAACCCCAACGGCGTGTCGTAATTCATTCCTGTATGTCAGTTGGAGGCCTTCTCCGGTTGGCTTCAGATTGTACTCTTCTGGAATATATGCTTCGATAATGTAAGGGTCATCTATCCTCTCTGAACCAAAACTCGTATCCTTTACATATACAACACCGTCTTGTATCATATTTCAATCACTTCACAGCGTGTTGTGGCTGTAACAAAAATAACCACTCATTAAGAGAAGATAAAAAAACTTACTGAAAAAGGAAGTATTTACAGGATAAACCTTCATGAGCCAAAAGGTTCACAAAAGAGCATGAAATATTTCACCCTCCCATAATCCCTTCCATCAAGGGCGGGAAAGTTCCCTCTCCCCTTGTGGGAGTGTGTCTGGGTGAGGGGTATTTTCGTATCAATACTACAACTCAAGGCTTTATAATTTGTGCAAAAAGTGTAGTTATCGGCAGTAATGCAGTAATAGGGTAATGTAGGGATTATACAAAACAAGATAAAAAACGCAAAGTATTTTTGATATACGAGTTGACTTTTTTAAGAAATTAATTATAATTTGCAATTTGTAAGTTGACTTTTAGTGTATTTATGGTGTAGTTTGTAAGTGCTGATGTTGAGCTTTCCATTGTGCGCTCGTAGCTCAATTGGATAGAGTGGTGGACTTCGAATCCAACGGTTGCAGGTTCAAGTCCTGCCGGGCGCGTTATTCATAAATATCCTCAACTGGTTTTGGTTGTTGTATACTAAGAAGTGCGCCCTTAGCTCAGTTGGTAGAGCAATTGACTCTTAATCAATGGGTCGAAGGTTCGAATCCTTCAGGGCGCACCATTTATTAAGTTGAAACTGCCTCTTTCTACTCATGCGGGTAAGGGAGAGGAGAGGGTATTTGAGATTCCGTCCAGGTTGTTCATAAATTGCCGTATTAGGCGAGGGTGGCGGAACTGGCAGACGCGCAAGATTTAGGATCTTGTGCCTAACGGCGTGGGGGTTCAATTCCCCCCCCTCGCATTGTAATTTCGTTGAATAATAAGCGGGTGTGGCTCAGTGGTAGAGCGTCACGTTGCCAACGTGAATGTCGTGGGTTCGAACCCCATCACCCGCTCCATTTTTTTATCTTTGAGAAAAAAGTATTACAGGATATTAATACAATGAATGTGACAATTACAGAAGCGGGTCCTTGTAAAAAGGTTTTAAAATTTGAAATACCGAAGGAAACTATCGAAAGTGAATTTGAAAAAAAGACCGCAGAAGTCTGCGATACGGTTGAGTTGCCAGGTTTCCGAAAGGGTCGTGCGCCACGAAAATTGGTTGAAAAGCGGTTTGGGACTCAAATAAAGGACGATGTGAAACAGTCAGTCGTTGGTGATTGTTACCAGAAGGCGCTTGAAGAACATAAACTAAATCCCGTGGGAAATCCCCAATTTGGTGAGATAAAACTGGAGGTTGGACAACCCCTTAACTTTGATGTGACTTTAGAAGTATGGCCAACTTTTGAGTTAGGTCAATACAAGGGGCTGAAGTTAAAGAAAAAGCCATCGAATATTACAGAAGAAGATATAGGAAAGGCACTCCAGGGCATGAGCCTCAGAAAAGCTCAATTAACCGTTGTGCAGGACGGGAGTGTGAAAAAGGGAGACCACATTATTTGTGACTGTAAAGTAAAGGTCGGAAGCAGTGTCGTATTAGAAGATGACGATGTGGAAATTCTCGTTGAGAACGGTGTTGCTGTTGCAAATACACCAGTACCGGACTTAGTTACAAAATTGGAAGGGATAAAATCTGGCAAAGAGTGTGAGGTCGAAATAAAGCTATCAGACAATTTTGCTAAAGAGGAATTCCGTGGAAAAGATGCAGAATTGAAACTTACCGTGAAGGAAATAAAGCGCCTTGCCGTGCCTGAGGTGGACGACAATTTTGCTAAGACATTAGGTTCTGAGTCTCTGGAAGACTTAAAATCCAATGTACGTAAACGGATTGAGATTGATAAAAAGAACTGGGCTGAAGACGACCTGAGGAATCAGATACTCGATATCCTTTTGGATCAGACAAAGTTTGATTTGCCACAGGATTTTGTGAATTATCATACAGAACAAAGAGTATATAAACATCAGCTTGATTTGCTAAAAAGGGGCATGCCTTTAGAAGAAATTCAGAAGCAAACGGAAAACATTAAAAATGCATCCGTAGAATCCGTGATGAGAGAACTCAAGGCGTCTATTGTCATGGACAATATTGCTGAAAAAGAAAAGATTTTTGTTACGGAAAATGAGGTAGAACAGCGAATTGCTGATATTGCGCGTGCATACAATACAGACATGGCACGGGTTCGCAAACAGTTGGAACGACAGGGGAGTCTCTCTTATTTGCGAAATGAGATGCGTGAGAATAAGGTGATAAATTTGCTTCTCAAGGAAGCAAAGATAGAAGAATAAGATTAAATAGCATCGAATGAAGAGAACGATGTAAAAATAAATAAAGGAGTTTTTGTGTATAAAGAATTTTTATCGCATTTAGAAAATGGTGTATTTCCTGCTGTAGGAGGGTCAATGAAAACGTATGGCAATCTTTTTGTACCTTATGTTATTGAAAAAACGGGCGCTGGTGAGCGGCATTACGATATATTTTCCCGGTTGCTCAAAGACCGCATTATCTTCATTGGTTCTGCAATAGAGGACACCTTGTCGAATCTGGTTATCGCACAGATACTATTCCTTCAGAATGAAAATAAAAATCAGGAAATAAGTATTTATATCAATTCACCGGGTGGTTCCATTACGGCAGGCCTGGCGATTTATGATACGATGCAATTTGTCCAGTGCGATGTCGCCACCTTCTGTATAGGTCAGGCTTATAGCATGGCAGCTATCCTCCTGGCTGGCGGAACAAAGGGAAAGAGATATGGTTTACCCCATACCCGTATTATGCTCCATCAACCGTGGGGTGGTATGAGGGGTACTGCGACGGATATCAGTATTCAGGCAGAAGAGATACTGAGGATGAAGAAATGTTTGAATGAAATCCTTGTGAAACACACAGGGCAACCTTTAGAACGTATCGAAGAAGACGTTGACCGCGATTTCTATATGTCCTCGCAAGAAGCGAAGACTTACGGGCTGGTTGATGAGGTGATAGAATCATTACGAGATAAAAAGAAATAAGATAGCATAAAACTGAAAAAGTTTAATATTAGAAAAAGGACACGCAATTGCGTGTCCTTTTTTATTGGTACT
>JAUSDH010000073.1 GCA_030650655.1 Candidatus Brocadiaceae bacterium | reverse complement strand
GGGTGTGTAAGTTTGCCGCAACACACCCCCCAGCCCCTCTTTCTAGAGGGGAGCTTAAATGACGCTGCCAAAGGCAGCCTAACTTGAAAAATTCATTCCTTCAAAGACCGATTCTTAATTTTAAACTGTATATATCTTATTGAATGTCTATGGAACTATGGCAATTTCTGGTTATTTTTACCGTTGGTGTCGTGGCTGGGGTTATTAACACCCTTGCAGGCGGCGGTTCGCTGATTACCCTGCCTGTGCTTATTTTCCTGGGTTTACCAGTAACTGTGGCGAATGGAACCAACAGATTGGCGATTACGGTTCAGAGTGTGTTAGCAGTCGCTGGATTCAAAAGGAAGGGTGTTTCAGATTTTAAGTCGAGCCTTCTTATGTCAATACCTGCGCTTGCAGGCGCCATTATTGGCGCTCTACTTGCCGTTGACGTATCCGATATTCTGTTCAAAAGGATACTGGCTGTGGTTATGATACTCGTGCTTGGACTTATCCTGTGGAATCCAATACGAATGAGGCAAGAAATTGCTCAATGTGATGGAGGCATGACCAGTTTAAGCAGGCGTCGCCGTACAGCCAGTATGCTTATTTTCTTCTTTATTGGGGTTTATGGTGGATTTATTCAGGCGGGTATTGGCTTCTTGATTATTGCAGTGCTAACCACAATTAGAGGATTAAATCTTTTAGAGACGAATAGCCACAAGGTATTTATTGTCGGCATCAATGCATTGTTTGCATTGATTGTGTTTATCCTTAACAGCAAGATATGCTGGCCAATAGGTCTGGCTTTGGCAGCAGGTAACGGTCTTGGAGGCTGGATTGGCAGTCATCTTGCGGTTGCTAAAGGCGAACGCTTTATTAAATTGATACTTGCGATGTGTGTCGTCGGAATGGTCGTGAAACTTTTGATATAGTTGCGCTGCTAAAGTATACGTTAAGAAAATTCAAAGTTGCAATTGTAGCGCGAACTTCAGTTCGCGCTACATTGAAAAAGTCGCCGGAGGCCTAACTTATAACACATGATAGAGAGAACTCTACACTATTTTTCTGGAGGGGGTTTCATCTTCTCCTTTGCGATTTCGATATTAAATTTTGCCTCTAAATTTGCATGGTCAATAACGAGTACGGCTTCCCATTTGCCAATTGCTTCTTTATAATTTCCGTCTCTATATAATGTCACGGCTT
Organism: Candidatus Brocadiaceae bacterium; assembly: GCA_030650655.1. Taxonomy (GTDB): domain Bacteria; phylum Planctomycetota; class Brocadiia; order Brocadiales; family Brocadiaceae; genus Wunengus. The sequence continues at coordinate 8,416 of JAUSDH010000073.1, read as the reverse complement.
CATCCAGTAATTTTTGTAATGCTTCTTTTCCCTGCTCAGTCGCAATTTCCTCTGCCTTTTTCTCTTCTTCTGACTTTGTCTCACCCTTCGCTTCTTTAATCATTTCACGCCCGTCTTCGATCATTTCCTTGGCCTCTTCTTTCATAACCTCGCTTTTCAGCCCAATTTCAGAATCCGTGATACGAGACCTCTGGGTTTGAAGTGCAATGATCTGGTTTTGTAATTCGGTTTTTGCCTGTTCAATTTCTCTTAATTTTTGTGTAAGGTCGTTTATGTTTTTTTGGGTTTCAGAGAGAGTGGTTTCAATAGAACTATCTTTCGTTTCTACTTGAGAACTAAGCGCATCCAGGGTGGTGTTGAGTTTTGAATAGTTTGTGTCTATAGTAGCAGTCTTTTGCGCAAGTTCTTCGTAGCGTTTTCCAAGATTTTGGGCGGTGAGGTTTAGGTTTGAAAGTAATTGATCAAATTCCAGTATCTTTTGGTCAACCAATGCTATATGTTCTTCTTGCGTCTTGGAGGATTTTTTACTAAGGCCTACACATCCTACTGATAAGGAAGATATGCTTAATGCGATAAAAGTTAGAAAAATATATTTTTTCATAAATTATCCCTTTCAGTGATCAATGTTAAAATGAACAAATGGATTTATGAGAAATCCTATTTCATCTTTGATAAATCAAAGTCAAATGGGATTTCTTCTCCGCCCGGGGCTACAATTACAAAGGAAATAATGGTATTTAAGTCGATATCTTTCATGGGAAATTTAAAGATCATACGCGCAGTATGGCTTGGTGAATCAGGCCAAAATTCACTGGCATCAGCTATTTCCGGAGTATATTCAAACTCGGGTTGTATTACATCGTCTTTTTGGTATATTTTTGCGGTATGGTGCATCGAGAAATCGTATTCGTCACCGTAGACAGTTACTGAAAAGGTAAGAGTATTACCAATATCTAATGCTTCCATGATCTTCTGATTGGTAAATTCTCTACGCTCCACCGCGGCTTTTCGTGCCTTATACGCCAGATTATGGTAGGGGGTAAATAGCGAAGCGGATCCCTTTCCCTTCCCCAGAGACATTGTCCATGGTTTTGAAAAGGCAGCTATGTCCAGATTTTTATTTTTCTGCCCATATACAATGGCTTCCTGTATTTGTTCTGAAGTCAGTTTCGGAAGAATAGCATGTACTGGTTTCAAAACAAACAAACATAAAATTAAACTGAAAACACTCGATTGCAAAAATAACTTTTTGGTCACAGATTTACTTCCTTCAATAATAGCAAAATTGTTTTTGCAGGTTTTCCAGAAGAGGCGTATTTGACTATTCCGCACTGGGTTCGGCTGGCTTGGCCTCTTCTGTAACAGCGGGCTCAGCAGATGCTGCCGATGCGGCCTCTTCCGTTGCGGCTTCTTCAGTTGATTCTGCCGATGTTTCTGCCTCTTTTTTCTCCACTTTGGCAGGTTTTACCACATAGTTTTTACCCGTCTTCATCAGGCTAGCACCGCCTACGATAAACATGATTCCAAACACAACTGCGCCTATAAAACAGACCATTCCACCCAGATTATTTACAAAGTTTTCAACTTTTTCATTGGTCATAATCTTTTCCGACTTTTCTGTAATCGTTTTTTCTATTTTGTCCAGCATTGTGTGATTCCTCCTCATTAATCTATGATATTGTATAAGCCTAATCAGCACCCACAGGATACCGCCTGGTTTTTTGCGGGTTCGTATATTAATGTCTTACTAAATTGTTATAATTGGATAATTCCCTGTCAGCATCTTCTTTCATACCCTTCTCACGATAAACGGATTCAAGATTTTTATATGCCTTTGCGTATTTTGGATTAATCGCAATGGCCTTTCTGTATTCACTAACTTGTTTGTCAGACATTCTCTTTTCACCATATGCAATCCCCAAATTAAAATGTGCTTCGGCACTGTTGGGATTCAAATCGAGTACTTTTTTGTATTGCAGGATTTCATTATCCAACAAACCCTTTTTGCCGTAGGAAACACCCAAATTGAAATACGCATCGACATACGCAGGGTCAATCTCGATCGCTCGGTTATATGCAGCAATAGATTCGTCGTACATCTCCTTGTCCCGATAGGCATATCCGAGATTATAGAAGGCTTCTAGATTGTCAGGATCAATTTCGACAACCTTTTTATAAGCACTGATTTCATTGTCTATCATTCCCTTTGCACCACATGCAACCCCAAGATTGAAGTAGGCATCCTTATAGCCTGTGTCCAGCTCAATAGCTTTTTTATATGAAGAAATCTCATCGTCGAACAACTTTTTTTTGCCATAAGCTACACCTAGATTATTATAGAGTTTTGGTGAGCGGTCGTTTAGCTCAATGGCTTTTTTGTATTCCCGAATTGCATCGTCAACCATGCCGCGTTTGTTATATTCGTTTCCCAGTTGATAATGCACATCAAAGTCTCCAAAATTGTCTGCACCGTAACTATGGACAGCACAAACAATATTTGTGAGAATAATAAAAAATACAAAAAAGGTTTTTCTCATAAGCTTCGTTAATAAAATTATGCCTGATAAAACCAATACACTTTTTCGTTCTGAGCACAAACCTCTTTTACGACGTCATAATATTCTGCTTCTGAAAGATCATCCAACTTCTTGCCGTATTTCTTAATGACTTCATTAAATTCCATTACCTTTTCAACAAGGTTTCCGTGGGTATCAGCGGAGCCTCCGACAACGTAAAAGTTCTCTCCCGTCGTGATTCTTTTATGATTGTCCTTGTTGTCAAAGGCTAAACCGCAAAGGATGGTGTTTTCTTTTGAAGATTTTTTATGATTATTCAAATGGTAACTCCTTTTAACTTGACTAAATATTGCTTATCGCAAAAAGGTGCAGTAAAATTACGAAAATGAAGATATTGGCTCCAATAATTTCGAGTAAAGAATACCATTCTATAAAAAAAATGTCAAGTTAATATACCCACCAAAAATGCTTGTTGTTATGGTGTTGTTGTAACAAGTATCCTGTGGGCAATCTCAAAGTAAATAACCAATCCCGTTGCGTCGAGCAATGTTGCTATGAGTGGTGCAGATGCGAAGGCGGGGTCTAATTTTATAAATCGAAAAAACAAGGGGATGGCCAAACCAACGATATTTCCCACACAAACTACGGTACACAAGGATATACCAACGGTTACTGCTACTGAAATATTTCCCAGGGAAATGGCGGCAATGGTAAAGGCAATCAGGCCCATGAGGAACCCGAGTGTGGCGCCGACCTTAAATTCCCGCAATATAATGTGCCACCAATCTCTGGATTTTACTTCTCCCGTGGCTAGTGCCCGAATTATGAGGGTAGAGGATTGCGATCCGGTATTACCACCAGAGCCGGTGAGCATGGGGATAAAATAGGTAAGGGCGATCATCGAGCTTAAGACCCCGGAATAGCTTTTTAATATAGCCTGTGATATAGTCGCGGCGATTACGAGAACGACCAGCCACGTAACACGATTAAGGATGCGTTTGGAAAATCCTACACGAAAATATTCTTCCTCAATGGTCTGAATACCAGCCATCCTCTGAAAATCCTCGGTTACCTCTTCCTGTACAACATCCAATACGTCATCTACGGTAACGATACCTACCAGCCTGTCTTCAGTGTCTACAACGGGAACGGCCAGGATGTCATATTTCTGGACAACCTGAGCCGCCTTCTCCTGGTCATCTGTGGTATGGACGTAAAAGACGTTCTCGTTCATGATATCCTTGATGAGTTGTTCCGGATTGGCGAGGATGATATTCTTTAGGGAGGCAACGCCACGCAACTTTTTGGTTTCATCAACAATGTAACAGATGTAAATAGTTTCACGGTTGGGCCCAGTTTTACGGATATGTTCGAGCGCCTTTGCAACTGTCATATCCATTTGAAGGTCTACGTATTCAGGGGTCATAATGCGACCAGCAGAGTTATGCGGATAGTTCAGGAGTTCGTTAGCCTCCTTGCGTTCTAAGGGTGGAAGCAGCTTGAGGAGTTTTTCGACGACATGCGCCGGTAGTTCATCAAAGAGTTGTGTGCGGTCGTCAGGCTGCATTTCTGTTAAAATTTCTTTTGCGTGCTGTTCGGTGAACTGCTTGAGAAGCTCTTCCTGTTCAACAGGCTCAAACAGGGCAAAGGCCTCAGAGATTTTATTCTTATCGAGCAGTCTGAATCCCATTACCCGCTCTGTGGGATCAAGTACTCTGAGGATGTCTACAATGTCGGCAGGATGACGCTCACGAAGGAAGTCACGCAACCCTTTGAAGTCTTTGGTTTCGATGAGTTCCTTAATTTCCGGAAGAAATATCTTCGCCCATTGCATTTCCATTTGAATTTTTATGAATTTAAAAAAACTTAAGTCAAGACACTGTATTTATGCGAGTTCTTATTTCCATTTAGCATTATTATGATTTTGGTCATCGGCATCTTCAAGGGCAATGATAAAGGAGGTATCTAAAAACAGGAGATACATTTAAACGTCCTCATAAAGATATTTATCATGTTTGATAGAAATATCATTAATCTCGCTGTAACCTGGATGTTTACCGAGGTCAAAGATAATATCTTTTTCAACTATAGCAGGTTCTATGACAATCTTTCCATTTTCCCACTTGATATCCGCTTCTTTAATTCCCTTCAAAAACTTTTTAGGAATAACAAGCCCTTCTTTTTTAACTATGGCCTTCATGTTTTATAATCTCCTTTAGTTAGAGCGTCCTTTTCGTTTTGAAAAACATTTTTTGAAATACGTGCAGCCATAATTGCAATTTATTCAACTTTTTCCACTCCCAGTGCCTTTGCCATACCTAACAGTGTCCTTCCTAGGAGAGACCGCTTCATTTCAATTGCTTCAAAATCGCATACCTCGTCGCAGCAGAAACAACCGATGCATTTCTTCTTATCGACAATTACTTTACCGGTTTCTTTTGACATAGCGCCAGCCGGGCAATTTCTCACGCACTCGTAGCAGTGGGTACAGTTCGAATGATTTACCGTAGAAAAGGTAGAGCATGTGCTGTCGAACATCAAGGCCAGTAAAAAATTTGGCAGATATTTTCCCGCAAAATCCTGCGCACCGCTGGAAGGTTTTTGGAAATCAGGAACGGATACATTTTCAATGGTTTCGCCAACCACATTGATGGTATTTAATTCACCAACGCCAAGCCCCCGCTGATGCGCAAACCTGATGGTCGGTACGGCCATAGGTTCGAATCCTATAATACTGCTCGCAACAGCGTCCAGTGCCACGCTATCTTTACTGGCAATGATCAACCCTACCTTTTTCGGTTGCCCGGCATTGGGTCCGTTTCCCTCCATACCGACAATGGCGTCCATAATAATAAGGTGGGGAGGTACCATTTGATAAATGTCGACCAGCGCCTTGGCAAATACGGTGGGTTTAGGGGCAATCAGATGAACGTTCTTTTTGCCGTTTCCCGGAATGCTTCCCAGCATGTTTTTTATGGCGCCTGTGTATTGCGTCAAACCGTGAGTTTTCAGTTTCGGTACAGAAACCACAAAATCTACCGTTCGCAGTGTCCTTGCGATGCGGAATTTATCTAAGATTTCATAGTCCTTATTCTGAACATCAATATACGCGTCTTTATCAAAATTAACGATTTTTGCCCCTGTATCCTCTGCAATTTCATTAATACGGGTGATCCGGAAGGCATTGAAGGTGGAGGCATTCTTTACGCTCCCTGAGGAGTCTCCAATAAAGACATCGCATCCAAAGTCCTTTTGAAAGATATTGACGAGCGCCCGGACTACTACAGGGTGAGTGTTGACAGCCCTTTCTGGGGGTTGTGAAGATGAAAGGAGGTTGAGCTTTAAAAGCACCTTCATTCCTGGCCTGACCAGTTTATCCACTCCGTTTATTAAACTCAAAGATTTATGAATGGCTTGATAGACCTTTTCTAATTCATAATTATCACATTTGACAATCGATACAGTCGGCATGAAAAACCTCTTTAAAGTTTATGGAAAAGATAATTCGTTAAACCAGCAGCATTTTCATTAGGTAACATTTTAGTTTTTTGAAAAATTCCAGTGATAATGTGGTTATTATACAATGTAGCGGCAATTCATGAATTGCCGCGACCTATTGTCACAGAGGCATTTTCAACTATTGATGTTTTCAAAAAACTAAACTGTTATCTCCTTGGCAAAGTGCGCAAAGAAGGGGGGCAGAAGTTGAGAATATAAGAAGTTGCGGAGGTGGAAAAATCTCAACCTCTCAAATTCCCCATCTCTTTCTCTTTTCGTTCTTTGTGCCTGGTGAGCCCCCACGGGAATAAATATAGCAAAGTAATGGAATATTACAACAAAATACTTAAAAGAGTTTGTTCATTGCCTCTGCCCTTGCCATATCTCTTTGGTACAGTTCTTTTTCACTGGGTTTGTTCTGGGAAATTCGGTTTTTAAGACTCAGAAATGGTCTCCTGAAATACTGTCTGTAATAATAGGAAAGAGGGTAATTTTTAATAAAGGCGGGCGTGGTGCAAATATAATCGGCGTATTTTTTATTATATTTCCACCTCAGAAACTGGAGGTCTTCCGATTCCAGATGATTTGTCTTAACATTTGCCCAAAAGCAGTTTTAGCGGCTGTAGTCGTCTTTGTTTGTCACAAGCCCGGCATTCAGCAACTCCTCTCTCATGCCCGTTTTTGGGTAAGGCGTTAATATCTGGTCTGCAAAGAAGTCAATTTCTGAATTGACGAAGAACTCGTAATTCCGGGCGATATCCTCTTCCTTGTCATTTGGGTTTCCAATAATCATACCGCCAACGATCATGATATTCTGTTCGTGGAGTCTTTTAACCGCCAGTTTGGTTTTTTCAATGATATTGCCCTTCTTCATGAGCCTCAGATTTTCTTCTGAGACGTTCTCGATGCCAAGAAAGACGATCCGAAAGCCCGCCCTGGCCATCTTTTTAGCAAGGGTATCGGAAGAGGCGATACCCGTACTGCTTGCCTGGATGATATATCGGATGTCATTGTGTCCTGCCTCGGTTATGGCGTCACAGAGGGACTCGAAGCCTTTGACGTCTAACGTAAAATTGTCATCTGAAAAGATAATGAAGTTTGCGCCGTGCTGTTTGGCATTGGCAATATCCGCAAGTATTCTTTCAATGCTAAATCTCCTGAAACTCTTGCCGTATATCTTGTCTATACTGCAAAAATTGCAGGGCATGACGCATCCACGGGATGATTCCACGATGTCGAGTGTGAAGCCGTAATATTGATATCCTTTCCATATCCGTCGGGAACGGTCAGGGATTTTTATTTTTGTAAGATCTTCCAAAGGACGCTGGGGATTGTGGATAAAACGCCCGTCATTCCGAAAAGAGACCCCAAAAATGCTTTCTATGGGTTTCTTGTTGTTTATTGCCTCCAATAATTAGTTGAAGCACAAGTCTCCCTCACCTCGGGCGAAAAAATCAAACGGGTCAGCCTCATCGCTTTTGCATACTTCATCGTACATCACGGTGGCGTGGTAGCCGCCTAGCACGATTTTGATGTTTTTGTTGAGACCTTTTATGATACTGGCTATTCTCCTGGCGGTAGCGAATTGAAAGCTCATGGCGGTGAGCCCCACAATGTCTGGCTGATATTTTGCGATCAATTCCCTGACTGTTTCCGCGACCCGGTCTCTCCGTAAGATAAGATCGGCAATGGAGACGTTATGACCTTCGATATTGCCTGCGATAGATGAGACGGCAAGATTGGGTGGCTTCCACCTCCTTGCATTAAAGTGCGGGGCACAATCTGGCATGGACATTAGGAGTATGTTCATAAGCCTTTTTTGCCTGTTTCCAAGTTTTTTTGTTTTTTAGTAGCGTTTGATTTTATCAGTCTTTTCAAGGCTTTCAAGGAAATTTAATTGTTGTTTGTTTTAGTCATTTTTGATATCCTTTTGTAATATAGAAACAAAAGTCATAATAAGAGATGGAATCGCCAATGGGGGAAAATCTTAAGAGCGCATTTTGAAGCTGTAGGGTATGCAAATAACTCCTTATCACGCAAAATATTTTGCTTACGAACTAACCAAGCGATGCGCTTCGGACAGTTTAGAGAAACTGTCTTCAACGCTTTCTAACGCACAAGTCGACCTCAATCCTCATCAAATCGAAGCCGCATTATTTGCTTTCCGATCGCCACTTTCGAAAGGTGCAATTTTGGCTGATGAAGTTGGTCTCGGGAAAACAATAGAGGCCGGACTCGTCCTTTCACAAAAATGGGCAGAAAGAAAAAGGAGAATCCTTCTTATCGTTCCTTCGAGTTTACGAAAGCAATGGAACGCTGAATTGCAGGAAAAATTCTTTCTTCCGTCTATTATTCTGGAAACAAAATCTTTTAACCAATATATAAAAGACGGCAATCTCAAT
>JAUSDH010000071.1 GCA_030650655.1 Candidatus Brocadiaceae bacterium | reverse complement strand
CGCCCAAATATTTTTTTTCAAGGATTACGGTCTTCAATAAGGCACGACAGGTATAAACGGCCGCAGCGAGGGCAGCGGGACCTCCACCGATAATGATTACATCGTAATCTTTGTTCACATCCCCTTTAACCCCTTCATGGCGTTCAGTACCTGCCATCCATAGAAATTCAATGCAAACTGTTTTTTCTCAATATGGCATTCAAGGCATTGTTTTGTTCCCTCGAGAGCCCAGGCACGGGTTACGAAGGCAGTTTTAGACGTTTCTCCTTTTGGGGTAAACTTATCCTTCCCGGCATGACAGAAGCTACACTCCGTCCCCATAATTTCAGATAGTTCAAACATTCTTTTCGCCTTTTCTTCGTTCTCTTTATAATGCTTCCTATCGACATGGCAGTGGTCACACTCAACCCCCAGGGCAACAGAGGCCTTCATCATCATCTTCGATTTTTCCCCTTCTTCTGTAAATACCGTCAAATCTTCATTATGGCAAAAATTACATTCTACTCCAAAAAGAGCTGATATCCTTTTAACCTGGGCGTCTCTTTCTTCCTTGGTACCTTTGAAGTAAGGATTTGAATACGTAACGTCTGGTTTGCCTTTCGCTGCCTGCTCTGTATTCGTTAAAGCACTGTTCCCAAAATAAAAAGATATTACCGTGCTTGCAGCAAATACGTAAAACTTCACGCGCCGTTTGTGTAAAAATTTTAACATAAAAAATTATTAGAAAAAAGATTATGAAATAAGGACGCCCTTAATCGAGTTTGTCGAATAAGTCTTTATTCGCCCCGCAAGAAGGACACACCCAATCTTCTGGTAAATTTTCAAAAGCCGTCCCGGCATTAACACCATTATCCGGATCGCCCTTTGCTGGATCGTATATGTAACCACAGACCCGACATTCCCATTTTGACATATTTTCTCCTTATTTTTGCATTAACAAATCAATTATACACTACAGTAACAAATGAATTTTTTTGTTTTATTACCAAAGCATTCAAGCTAATTTCTTATACATGTCTTTACTTGTACCGCAGGAAGGACACACCCAATTGACAGGTAAATCCTCAAAAGGTGTTCCAGGGTTAACACCATGATCCGGATCACCGTCTTCCGGATCGTATATATACCCGCACACCTGACATTGCCATTTTGCCATCTGTTCGCCTAAAGATTTTGATCAATAAACCATTAATTCTATCTCGTAACCGCACCTTGGACAAGTAATGGAGCATTGTACATCACCACTGCATGTCCCACATCCCTTTACGTTAATTGTAGTAGCATTCAAGCAAAACCACGTATCTTTTTTTGACAACAGGGGCATGTAAAATCAATTTCCAAACCTATGATTTGTTTTTTAGACCTTCCCATAAATATGTAAGGTATTTTACACTACCTTATATTCCGTAATCAATCTTTAAAATAAAAGAAAGTGCAGATGTTTTTCATAATCTGCACTTTCTTTTTCACTCCCTATTGAAAATTGAGATTTAACGATTTTCGACGGGTATTTGTTTGTCACGGAGATTTTTGTGGCACTCAAAACAGGTCTTTTCAACCATTTTTATGAAGGATTTAAAGGTTGCTTCCTGATTATTTGATGCAGCCGCTTTTTGAACCTCCAGCGCCGACGTTGCTATCCCTTTCAGATAGCCATCAAACTCCTCCTTCAGTCTTGTAATCTTCTCTGAATCATTTGGATCTATTTTAGCCCGCTTAAACCACTTGTTTTCCTTTGGATCAACGGGGAAAAATGTTGCGCTTATTTTGTAACTCTGGTCTACAACAGCGCCGGCCTCCTGTGCAACATACTTAAAACTCCCCACCAATATTCCGTCAAGTATATTGTTTACACGCTTTGCAATCTCATTCATCAATACCTGGGTAGGTTCATCAACATGCTCGTGGATAACAACCTTTTCCTCGGCCAAAATAACCTTAACAGGAGTAACAACACTTATTAATCCTGCCAAACTCAAACCCATTAAACTAACACTTAAAAACCTCAATCTTTTCATAACAACATCTCCTTTCTTCGAATAAAATATTTTTAAACCTTTTTGTTATGTTATAACATTCTTTATTTCAGCTATAACTCTTTTTCTAGCCGCCGCTTATCTTCATCCAATCTGGCCATTCTGGCCATTTTGGCCTGGAAGTTTCATGGCAGGAAAAACAGGCATTTTTTAACATTGCATCAAAGCTTTTGTAAGTCTCTACAATGTTCTGTTTTTTAGAAGTTTCGGCAATATTCTTTGAGGCATCAACAACTGCTTTCAAGTATTTTTCAAAATCCTTCTTTACAGCCTTTATGTCCTCAGATTTGTTCGAATCCTTTCCCGTTTCCTTGAACCACTCACCAACCTTTCCATCCTCCGGAAAGAAATTCTTCAATATAGCTTCGCAGTTTTCTGCGACCGCATTGGACTCCTTCACCACCGCGTCACGATCACCAATCATCATGGCGTCAAGTATTCTGGACGTATGAGAACTGATTACCTGCATGAGTGAATGGGTAGGCGTAAGTTCTGAACCATGATGGGACTCAACATCTTTCCCCAAAGCAATATTTCCTTTCCATGGGTAAGACATAGCCACCGCAGTTACTACAAATCCACAAATTAACACATGTCGCATTTGACTAAATATTTTCATCGGCATGCCCCTTTCTTACGCCACTAAGACACCAAGGAGAGACAGGTTTAAAACCTGTCTCTCCTGCGTCCTCAATGGCTGGTTTGAAATTCCTGAGTATTAAACCCAAGAAAGTACGGACAGGAATATAATCTGCACTTTCTTTTTAACTCAATCTCTACGATTTGAAATCATGTTCACAATCATCGGTTCCTGAGAGCTATTTTGTGTCCCGGAGTCTTCGGTGACATTCGAAACATGCCTTTGTTAATAATCCGCTATATGCCTGGAATGTTGCCTCTGTATCACCTGTATCTGCCGCTTTTTGAATCTCCTGTACACCCGCATCTATTCTTCTCAGGTAGGAATTAAATTCCTCTTTTAACTTTTTAATTGCCTCTATATTGATTGGATCCAAATCTTTTGAACGTTTATACCATGCATCGATATCCGGATTTCGTGGGAAGAAATTCTCATTGATCTGGTTTGCTTTTTCTGTAATTGCAGCCGCTTCCTGTTTAACGTACTTAAAGTTACCTATCAATATCCCTTCGAGGATATTATACATCTTCTTTTCAATTTCTATCATCAGCCTCTTGGTAGGTAACTTAACCTTTTCATGTTCGTGTACGGCACTAGCCCTTTCCTCTCCTGCAAAGGCTTTAGTACAAACCATGTTTGTTGAACCCATTAATCCTGCGAAACCTAAAATACTCAAACTTATACATATTAAGGACTTCATATAAATACTCCTCCCGTAATACAAAAAAATTATATAAATACTTTTATACGATAATATTCTCTATGTCTTACACCTCCCTCTTACTAACCCTTAAAGTAAAATGCAAAAATTTTACACCTACACAGCGACTTCCTTTGCACGCGGTTCAGTCATGGAAATGGGAGATAATACCCGATCTAACTGATCCCCAGAGAGGAGTCCCTGTTGCTGAATGATTTCATTTACGGATTTCCCCGTTCGTATCGCTTCTTTCACCACCTCAGCTGCCTTTGAATAGCCTATAATTGGATTCAAGATGGTAACAATCCCCAGGCTTCTTATGGCATAGTCCTGACACCTTGCCGCATTTACGGTTATACCCCTGATACATTTCTCATTAAATATTTTGACTGCATTGGTAAGGATAAGGACAGAATCAAGCAGTTTGTATTGTATTACCGGCATCATAACATTAAGCTCAAACTGCCCCGCCTGTGCGGCCAGAGTAATTGCCACATCATTGCCTATGACCGAAAAGCACACCATATTCATCATCTCAGGAATAACAGGATTTACCTTCCCAGGCATGATAGAAGACCCAGGCTGAACTGCCGGCAAGTCTATCTCCCCCAGTCCTGTATTTGGCCCGGAATTCATCAATCTCAGATCATTAGCAATACGGATAAGTTCTACAGACAGTGTGCGGAGTGCGCCTGAGAATTCCACAAACGGCGCATTACTTTGCATTGATTCAAATCGATTTTTTGACTCCTTAAGGTCCAGATTTGTCATCTCCCTGAGTTTCTCAACTACCTTACCAGCATATTCCGTATGCGTATTGATTCCAGTACCTACGGCGCTGCCACCGATTCCCAAATCCTTTAAACTTTCACTCGCCCTTTCAATTCCTCTCGATGCCTTAAGCAGCGATGCTGTATACCCGGAAAACTCCTGGCCGACACGGATAGGCACGGCATCCTGAAGATGAGTACGGCCGGATTTTACAATTGGATCAAATGATTTTGCCTTCTGGTTGAAAGTCTCAGTCAATGCATATAAATTCTTAATGAGTTTTTTAGACGATTGCAATGCCGCAATACGCATGGCAGTAGGATAGACGTCGTTTGTGGACTGTCCGTAATTAACATGATCGTTCGGATGCACCACCGAGTAGTCCCCTTTCGTGCCACCAAGCATTTCAATTGCAATATTGGCAACAACCTCATTTACATTCATATGGTGGGATGTTCCAGCGCCTGCCTGATACACATCCACTACGAATTGATCCTGAAACTCACCATTCAATATGCGATCACATGCCAGAACAACCATGTTGCCTATTCTGCTATCGAGACAGCCAAGCTCTACATTCACCATCGCAGCCGCCTTTTTTATCTGCACGATAGACGTAGTAAACACCGGCTGAGAACTTTGGCCACTGATGGGGAAGTTCTCAATAGCCCTGGCAGTCTGCACCCCATAGTAAGCGTCCTTTGGGACTCGCATCTCACCCATATAATCTTTTTCTATTCGGAATGAGTCTACTCTTTTATTATTCATAATTAAACTTTTAAAACCCCAACAACTTTAAATCTCTCAAATACTTCCTCTCCATGAGGGGCTTCCACTAATGCTTCGGTTAAATCACTGCCGGCAAAATGCATATTATAATGTGTACCATCTGCCCACCGATCACTCCCTGTAGTCTCATACACTTTTCCTTTGTATGCAAAATAAGCAGGTCGTCCGTCTTTACCGTCGCACTTTGACAATTCCGCAGTTGTAAATATTTTTTCTTCTGTAAATTTTTCTTCCACCATTTTTTCCCGTACCCCTTTTCCCTCTTTCAAAAGGCCGTATTTTTTAATATTGCTGTCTGCAATGGCCTGTATTTTTGCTATTTCTCCTTTACCTCTCTCCGTGAAAAGATGCGCATAACGGCCTTGAAGTTTTAAGTATTCGTCTACGGGTTTGGGCACATCGATTGTTTTTACCGATATGAGCTTTCCATCCTGATACTCCAGTATAGGATATAAACCTGTCTCCACGACAAGCTTCGCAATCTCATAAGTAAGCCCTGGATCGTGTCTCCAGCCCAGAGGACAAGGAACAAATATCTGTATGTACTTCGGACCTCTTATAGAAAGCGCCTTTTTTACCTTTTTTTGCAAATCTTTTGGAAAGGCAACAGATGCAGTAGCAACATATGGAACATTATGGGCATTGGCAATTTCAGGGATATTCTTCTTCGGTCTCGGATTGCCGAAGGATTTTTTCCCCGAGGGACTCGTAGTCGTGCGTGAATCAAATGGGGTTAATCCACTCCGCTGCACCCCTGTGTTCATATAAGCTTCATTATCATAACAGACATACAGGATATCATGTCCGCGGTCGAACATGCCAGATAATGAGGCCATCCCGATATCGGCAGTTGCACCATCACCGCCTTGTGATATAACCCTGACTTGGTCCAATTTACCTTTAATTCTCAGTGCTGCCTCCACTCCTGATGCAACGGCGGCCGCATTCTGAAACAGGGAATGTATCCACGG
>JAUSDH010000067.1 GCA_030650655.1 Candidatus Brocadiaceae bacterium | reverse complement strand
TCTCAAAGAACAAAAATGGCATTCCTACGCAATTACTTAACCGGACAACGCTGATCACCAGTAAAAGTTAATGGTTTTTAACAAATACTTTGGGGATGCTATATCGAGAAGACATGTTACTATTCATAGTATTGAAATGCTATAAAATATTTTTAGAAAACACTTTCAGTTCAAAAGGAGAGAAAAATAATGATTAGTGACGTTTCAGGTGATATTTTATTTACAAAGGCACAGGCTATTGCCCATGGTATTGCACCAAATGACCCATTTACTCAAGGATTAGCTTTGGCATTAAGAGAAAAATGGCCTATGATGCATAAAGACTACCGCCACTATGCGAACCAGACACATCCTCGACCCGGTGAATTATGGGCATGGGGTGGATTCGGTATTCGTATTTTTAATTTACTAACGCAGGAAGGTTCTTTTGATCATGGAAGCAAACCAGGAAAAGCAACGGTGTCGAATATCAACCATTGCCTTCGAAGGCTTAGACACGAAATAGAGAAAGAGCAAATTAAAAGCCTTGCATTACCTCGTATTGCTACAGGAGTAGGGGGGCTAGATTGGAATGAAGTTAAACCACTGATCGAAAACCACCTGGGTGATTTGAAGATGCCAATTTTTGTTTATACTCGCTATCAACCAGGCGTGCAAGCAAATGAACTTGGATTATAAAATTCCAGAGACCTGTATGACTCAGTTGATTGAGTCCCTAAGGGAGTAAATAGGAGGGAAACAAGGTTGCATTTAAATAGTAAGGATTTCTCCGCGTAATCTTTTAGCCAGTATATTTCCCTCTTCATCAAATTTTCTTATATAGGGAATCTCATTGCTCATAAAATCAGTATTTAAATCTCTGAAATTTTCTTTTAATTCCGCGAAGGCCTTTTCTTTAATAAAAACAAGAGGCATGAGGTCAAACCTGCATTATTCAATAACCAACTGCTTCCTTAACACTTCAATCTCTTTCTGAAAAATTTTATCTCTTTTTATCTTGGTTTCTACACCCTTTAACGCCTCACTTACCGTTGACCCTTTTACCCTGAAATATTTCCCAATTTCTACGTTCTTTTCGTTGCTCAATTCTATTCGTAATGGTCTTGCCATTGCGCTACATTTTATCTATTTCTCATTGCTTGCAATTGAAATATGAAGGTTTGACCCCAAGACCCCCCCGCCTATCTGGTAGAGACACACGCCTTGCAATCTCCATTGCTGCTGCGAGTTGGGCAACCTTTGCACCCTTCAATCCTTTTACATCGAGCAGCGCTGATAATGGCGCTTCAGCCATTGCGCGCAATGTCCCGAACTGCTTTAGTAATTGACGCCCCAACTCCACAGCGTTAGTTCCCTGGAATCCCACACGAACCAGAATAGCAATCAATTCAGTATCTGTCAACGCTTGTGGTCCACGGCTAAGGAGTCGTTCACGCGGTCTTTCATCCTCAGGCCATGAAACAATCCCTTGTGACTGTCTTTTCGCCTTGATTTTCATACCAAGTTCTTTAGTCTGCATGGTCGAACACCTAAAGTGTTTCCTGTAATGCAGGGAGAAGTGATTGTTCGATGTTATCGAAAATACGTGGCATCAGCTTAATTCTTTCCGACAACGAAAATCAGAGGTATTTTTTAAATGTATGACAATTATTGCAAAATACCCAGCCAGTCTTTCAAAAGGAACTGAATGCGGCCGATAAGTAACGACAACCTGCCCATGACCGTGTAGCCAAAGGATGCGCCGAAGGAGATCATGAGAAACCATATCCCGATCTTTGACATCTTCCCAATCGCACCTTTGTGCTCAACTGAAAAGATAAAATAAATAAGCACAGAGATAACCCCGAGCATGATCAGTAGCGTGTTAATGCTGGAAAGGATAGTTTCTCCACCGGAGAAGACGGGGTGTAAGGAGGGTTTTATCTGCTCCAGGATGAATGCCGAAATAACCCTTGGAATGCTCACCCCAGCCCCGAGACCCACCACAAATGCAAATGTCCAGCGGCTCAGCCAGGATAATTTTCTTGAGAATCTCAGGAGCATAAAGATTCCTAATAGAGAAGGAAATATTAATGCATACTGAGGAGCCTTTTCTGCGGCTTTTGAAAACATCGGTACGATAAGAGGGTCGTACAGGTCTGGTTTTAAGAAATTAAACCAGGTAATAATGATGGTATAACCCAGGGAAACGCCAACGTAAAGGTTCTCGGCAATTTTAAAAGCCGGATTGTCTTTATAAAGGAAGCTGTAAACGGCCAGGGTAAGCCCTGCACCCAGGATGATTCCAAAACCGTCAGAGGAGAAAGGCAGTTTCCCCGATGCCATTAAAAAGATATTAATGCATACAAATAATCCGATTGAGCCAACAAGAATGAAAAAGTTAGAATCCTTACGCACGCCGTGCCCTTCCGGATGTAAAATAAACGATATTACCAAATATGACAAAGAGGATAATAATCACGTGTACCACGCTTTGAGGACGCATTCCGCTTACGGCATTTGCCTTTTTCCCGACCAGCGCCTCATATTCTGCCGCACCCTTGAGTCCGCCAAGCAGACCCGCAAGCTGTTTTGACTGGAGAAAGGGATACATGTCGGGCCCCATCACGGCCGTGCAACCTGCCCCAAACTCAAATTTATATTTTTCTTTCCCAAACACTATCCAGGTTTCTATCGTTGTTCCCGCGGCAAGGTCAAATAAGAAATCGATTTCTCTGAGTGAGTCGACGCCTTGTAAGACGGGTAAAGTCGTCGTATCATTTCCATAGAAATCTTTAGGGAATGCAGAATAAAGGTTTTCCCCCATATTGATAATGAGAGAAGCGCCTCCAGGTTTATAACCTAAAAAGGTATAGTCTTCTCCATTCTTTTTTTGGTATTGGCTGGCTACAGAGGTCATTGCCTGGTCTGCGAGACCTGGAGCGCCTGTGTAATGTGTCATTCCAATCACCTTTAACTCTCTGCTAAAACAATGATGGAGAAAGGCGATGGCCATTGGCTGTAGCTCTTCCTTAGAGGATGGGTCGTAATCAAAGGCAATCATGACGTGGGAGCCTTTTGGCAGCGATTCAATTTTTTCATAAACTCCCTGAACAGGCTCCGAAGGGGGTATGGGCAGCTCAAACCGCAAGATAAGAGATACAATAACGGCTACGGTGATGATCGCAAATATAATGCGGCGGTCTATCCGTAAAAATCTTTCCATTTAATTTTCCTTCCCCTAATCTGGACGAGCCGGAACCAAACAGGGACTGAGTTAAAATTTTAGATTTACGATTTATTCAATCGTTCGACTGAGCGCTCACGACGAAGTCTCAAATCGTAATTCGTAAATCGCAAATTTTTGCTAAAAGTGTCAAAATTCTCTTTGTAAGATACCACGCCTAATCCCCTCCGCCCAGATAAGACCGCTCAATGCCAAATATAATTTTGAGAGAGGTCGCAATTGCTCCGAGACTCACACCTAAAAGGATGCCCCGTTTTGCAGCAAGATTAGGAACTGCCATAATCCAATCGGCTATCGCAGGAATATATTGAGAAATATAATTCCCGATAGGCACCCTTCCAAGCATGACAAGGACGGCCGCAATAAGTAATACTGTTGACTCGTTTGTGCGTGCGCGAAATGTACGATAAGCTGCGGAAGCAATAAAAAAGGCTAAAATAGAAAAAATAGTGGCGCCTGCTGGAACCTGCACATAATAATACAGCCAATCAAACATGGTATCTTGCTGCTTGTCGTTCCAGAAGAATTTTCCACCATTCAAAAAGCCAAAGAGCAGGGTAATTATAGCGCCGAAATAGACAAAGACGCTGTATCCCCAACCTTCCACCTTTCTTTTAATCCTCGTCCAGTGGAGGTGAAATAAGCTGTAAGCGCCAATAAACACGGCAAACCCCGCTATAATTCTATCCCATCTGGATACCACCTCAAGCAAGTCCTGTGAGAGTTTATGGGGGACATAATACTGCATAGCCATGAGCACGCCCATGACGAATGCGATGACGAGTGGAACGGTACGTTTTAGAAAGTTCATATTTCACCAGGGATTTTCACGGAATTATCACTAAATAACAGCATTGTCCGGTTAGGTTTTTGCGCGTTTTATTCCATTGCTCTAAAGCTGTCATTCCCGCAGGTTTTTAGCGGGAATCTAGGATGGACGAGCTTCTGGATACCCGATAAAAGCATTCGGGTATGACAGAAGCCGGTACA
>JAUSDH010000061.1 GCA_030650655.1 Candidatus Brocadiaceae bacterium | reverse complement strand
ATAGGAAAAGAAGAAACCGCAGATTTCACGGATTACGAAAATAAAAAATAAACCACAGCGGTCGCCGAGAAAGACTTAAAAGACAAAGAGAAAGGTAAAGGAAGCATTGTTTATACCAGTTCCTGCGCGATCTGAGCAGGGGAAAGAGCACAATCAACAGTAATTTTGAAAGGAGAAACAGAATGAAATCTCTGTTCATTGATTTACCAGATAACTTAGCCATTGCTGTGGAGAGTTATGTAAAAGCAGGTTGTTTTCGTTCTGAACCAGATGTCTTATTAGCAGCACTCTCTGAATTTGTCAGGCGAAACAGGATCGATCTGATGGAACGTTTTGCCCGTGAAGATATAGAGTGGGCAAAAAAAGAAGCTATAAGAAACAAATGAGAATAATCATTTGTGATGCAGGACCGATTATACATTTACATGAAGCTGGTATACTATCGATACTCAGGAATGCAGGTGAGATTTTTTTACCACATAGTGTATTTGTGGAGGTTATAGCTGCCACAAATCTTGCTGACAATTGGCCAGAATGGCTGCAAGTGGAACAACTTGCTTCTTCTGAACTGAAAGAAGCTGAGACGTGGGCGAAAACAGGGGATCTCCACAAAGGCGAAGCGGAAGCATTCGTTTTGGCGAGAATAAAAAAAGCGGATTGGTTGTTGACAGACGATTCTGCTGCGAGATTATTTGCTACTTTGTCAGGCCTAGAAGTACATGGTTCTTTGGGTATCGTACTTTGGAATACAGCCCATAGACATTTATCGGGAACAGAAGCTGAACAAGCATTGTATAATCTTGAAAAGTCGTCTTTATGGCTTTCTGCAAAGATTTTTGATGAGGCTCGTAAGGCGCTTATTATTTTGACATCCTAAAGGAAATGAAGGAATTGATTTTTAAACATTCCTTAAAAAACAGTTAGCAATGACCAGGCTAAATTCAAACCACACAAGGGTATGAAAAATACCCTCCGATCCTAAACAAAACTTTTGCATTTTATACAAAAAATTATTGACAACAAAGCACTACATAAAGTATAAATACTTACATGTAAGTAAGCACTTACATTATATCGATCGTGTTGTCCCCGCTTTCATAAAGAGTAGAGAAAAACAGCATTTTATGGCACAAAATACAAAAGAACCGTATTCCACACGGGATAAAATCCTCAAAACAGCATTAAGTCTATTCTCAAAAAAAGGCTATCTAGGAGCAACAACCCGAGAAATTGCAAAAGAAGCAGGGCTTGCCGAAGTTACTCTTTTCAGATATTTCTCTTCAAAAGAAATGCTTTTCGAAGAAGTAATAAATACGCATTCCTTTTTGCCTACCTTAAAGGGAATTTTACCCGAGATTAAGAAGATGTCGTTTGAAAACGCATTGATAACCATTGCAACAAGATTTCTGGAAACTCTTACCCTGAGAAAAGACCTGATAAGGATTATGCATTCTGAGATTCAGAGATATCCGGAGAAAATACAAAAGATATATCATGCATTTATTGATGAGACGTTCAAGACTCTTGCCTCATATTTTAGCCAGATGCAGAAAAAAGAAGTCATGAGGGAGTTAGATGTGGAGTTTGCAGCACATGCATTTCTTGGGATGTTCTTTTCGTATTTCAATACAGAGGAACTCCTGATGCGTAAAAGATACAGAACTGCCAATGCTGACTTATTAATTAAAGAATTTGTAGAAATATTTGTAAAAGGAACATTGAAATAAACCGAAAACAAGAGTCGTACACTCCATATATTGCAAGCAACTTAATGGTAATGTTTTTTAATAATATTTTTATTGGCTGATTCATTAATTTAAGAATATTAAAGGGACAACGAAATGAACTTTTTTCTCATTACCAGATGCAGTTTTATCCTGGGAATCGTAACCCTTGCTGCTGCTTGTTCTCCTGAATCAGCGGAGAAACATGGGGTGCCAACCGGCACACCGGTTACTGTGGCTGTCGCTGTACAAAAAGATATCCCCATTCAAATACACACCATTGGAAACGTGGAGGCTTATTCTACGGTATTGGTCAAGACACGGGTCGAAGGAGAACTGTCGCGCGTCTATTTCAAAGAGGGGCAAGAG
This sequence comes from Candidatus Brocadiaceae bacterium, assembly GCA_030650655.1. Lineage (GTDB taxonomy): Bacteria > Planctomycetota > Brocadiia > Brocadiales > Brocadiaceae > Wunengus. Next base: position 7,608 of record JAUSDH010000061.1, on the reverse strand, counting down.
GTGAAAAAGGGTGATCTCCTTTTCATGATTGATTCTCGTCCTTTTAAGGCATTGCTCAGGCAGTCCGAAGCCAATCTGGCAAGAGATACGGCTCAGATGAAAAAGGCAGAGGCAGACGCCCATCGTTACGAAGATTTGTTTAAAAGTGGCGTGGTTTCCAAGCAGGAGGACGACCAATATCGCACCAATTTTGAAGCCCTCAGGGAGACTGTTAGAGCTAATGAGGCTGCTGTGGTAAACGCCAAACTTCAGCTTGGATACTGCCATATCCGTTCCCCTATAAACGGGCGTATCGGAAAGATCGAGGTTAACCAGGGCAACATTATCAATGACAATGATACCATACTGGTAACGATCAATCAGACCAAGCCGATATACGTCACATTTTCTTTACCGGAACAGGAGCTATCAGAAGTCAGGAGATACATGGTCCAGAAAAACTTGAAAGTAGAGGCAATCGTTCCCAACGATGAAATGAATCCAGCCGTTGGAGAGCTGACCTTCATAAACAACGAAGTAAATAAATCGACAGGAACCATTCTGCTGAAAGCACTCTTTACCAATGAAGACGAATCCCTTTGGCCGAAGCAATTTGTCAAAGTGATATTAACTCTTACAACACAACGTAACGCAGTAGTAATTCCTTCCCAGGCATTACAGACAGGACAAGAGGGTCAATACATTTTTGTCGTCAAACCCGACTTTGCTGTGGAATATCGTCCTGTCGTTTCAGGAAATAGCCTCAATCAGGAAACAGTCATTGTAAAGGGGCTTCAACCGGGAGAGAAAATAGTAACAGACGGTCAACTTCGGCTTGTCCCTGGTTGCAAGGTGGAAATTAAAAATGAAGTAGGATTTCTGGCTCCAAAACAGGTTGGGCTAAACAATCAATAATATGACAACTATCAGTAAGACTATCAGACAAAGCGGAGGAACGAATTTGTGAATACCTCAGGACCTTTTATTCGGCGTCCTGTCATGACAACTCTTGTCATGGTCGGGATACTTCTCTTTGGTATTGCTGGATACAGATTTCTGCCGGTCAGCGATCTCCCCAATGTCGACTTTCCCACACTTCTGGTGAGTGCCAGCCTTCCCGGAGCAAGCCCGGAAACCATGGCTTCGTCTGTTGCGACTCCCCTGGAGCGACAGTTTTCCACGATTGAAGGTTTAGATTCCATGAATTCCACCAGCTCTTTGGGATACACTCAGATCACACTCCAGTTTAACCTGAACCGAAATCTTGATGCTGCTGCTCAGGACGTACAGACTGCCATTGCTCAGGCTACACCGTTTCTTCCTCAGGACATGCCCCAACCTCCCACTTACAAGAAGGTAAATCCTGCAGACCAACCTATCTTATACATCGCTCTAACCTCCCGGATGCTTCCCCTCTGGGAGCTGCACGATTACGCAGATACACTGATGGCACAGCGTATCTCCATGACCAGCGGAGTTTCGCAGGTCCAGATTTTCGGACCACAGAAGTACGCCGTTCGTGTTCAACTTGACCCCCATGCCCTTGCCAGTAAAGGAATCGGTATCGATACGGTAGAAGATGCGCTGCGCAATGCAAATGTAAATCTGCCCACAGGAACCCTGTATGGAACCCATAAGGCATTTACCGTCCTTGCTACCGGGCAACTATTTAAAGCAAGCGACTACCGTTCTGTTATCGTAACTTACCGTGAAGGTTTGCCAGTACATCTCCAGGAACTGGGAAGAATCATTGACAGCGTTGAAAGTGATAAAGCTGCTGCCTGGTATGTGGACCAAAAGGGAAGCCAGCGCGCCATTGTACTGGCAGTTCAGCGCCAACCAGGAACGAATGCAGTCGAAGTGGCGGGCGCCGTCAAAAAACTCCTGCCTCTCTTTCAATCGCATCTTCCACCTTCGGCTGAATTGCATATTCTCTATGATCGTTCTGAATCAATCTTGGAGTCGATTCACGACGTTAAATTTACCATGATCTTGACCCTCGCCCTGGTTGTCATGACGATATCGCTTTTCCTGCGTAATCTCCCTGCTACGGTAATTCCCAGCCTGACGCTTCCTCTGTCTATTATAGGTACCTTTGCAGTTATGTATCTGTTGAATTACAGCATGGACAACCTCTCTCTCATGGCCCTGGTTCTCTCAATAGGATTTGTGGTAGATGATGCCATTGTCATCCTTGAAAACATCGTCCGCCGTATGGAGATGGGAGAAAAGCCCCTGCAAGCAGCACTTAATGGATCAAGAGAAATCGGTTTTACCATTCTATCCATGACGATTTCACTCGCAGCGGTGTTTATTCCCGTGCTGTTCATGGGAGGTGTTGTCGGACGATTATTTCGGGAATTTGCCGTCACAATCTGTGTGGCAATTTTGATATCGGGTTTTGTCTCCCTCAGTCTCACCCCTATGCTTTGCAGCCGTTTCTTACGTCCACCGTCTGAAGAGAAACACGGACGTTTTTACATGATCATCGAGAATTTCTTCAATCACATGATTAAGGCTTACGAACGGAGTCTCCGTCTGGTTTTAAATTACCGGCTGACCACGATGGCAGCTTCTGGCATCATCCTTCTGGCCACGGGATATCTTTTTACAACAATTCCCAAGGGATTCCTTCCAAACGAGGACCAGGGGACGATTTTCGCCATTACAGAAGCGCAGCAGGGAATCTCTTTCGATAAGATGGTACAACTCCAGCAGGCCGTAGCAGATATAGTCCACAAAGACCCAAACGTCAGGGACTTCTATTCGAGCGTTGGCAGTTCCAGTGTTACTGCCAGTCCCAACCAGGGTGTCTTGTTTATCCATTTAAAACCTCGCCCCGAACGCCATCTAAGTTCTGTAAAGGTAATCGAGGAATTGCGTCAAAAACTCGCCTCGATTCCGGGCATCAGGGTTTTCATGCAGGATCCTCCCGAAATTCGTATCGGGGGTCAATTTACAAAAAGCCTTTATCAATTTACCCTTCAAAGCCCGAATATTGAAGAACTTTATCATTCTGCCCCGATCCTGGAAGCCGAAATGCGTGATCTGTCAATATTGCAAGATGTGACAAGCGACCTGCAGGTCAAGAATCCCCAGATAAACGTCGTAATTCAACGGGACAAGGCTTCAACACTTGGAGTAACAGCGAGACAAATTGAAGGTGCATTATATAGCGCCTACGGTAACCGGTGGGTCTCAACGATCTATGCATCCAATGACCAATATAAGGTCATTATGGAATTACAACCGCGGTATCAGACAAATCCGGATGCCCTGCATATGCTCTATGTAAACTCATCGAATGGGCTCCCGATTCCGCTATATGCGGTCGCAACGCTGACTGAGAATCTTGGCCCACAGACAATTAACCACTTAGGGCAGTTTCCCGCCGTTACGATTTCATTTAACCTCAAACCGGGGGTTTCTCTGAGCAAGGCCGTTGCAGATGTCAACGAACTTGCACGCAAGACCTTGCCCCCTGCCATCAATACCAGCTTTCAGGGTACAGCCCAGGAATTTCAATCGTCGATGCAGGGTCTGGGAATATTATTATTTATGGCCATTCTGGTCATTTATATCATACTGGGGATACTCTACGAGAGCTTCATTCATCCGGTAACCATCCTGTCGGGACTTCCTTCCGCTGGTTTGGGAGCACTCCTGACACTTCTCATTTTCCACATGGATTTGGACGTCTACGCCTTCGTGGGTCTCATCATGTTAATAGGAATCGTCAAGAAGAACGCCATTATGCAGATCGATTTCGCGTTAGAAGTACAGAGGAAAGAGGGTAAGAATCCTATGGAAGCGATATATCAAGGGTGTATGATCCGATTCCGTCCTATCATGATGACCACCATGGCAGCACTTATGGGCGCTTTACCAATAGCACTCGGCTTCGGCACAGGAGCGGAGGCACGTCGTCCTTTGGGCCTCGTCATGGTAGGCGGTCTGCTTTTTTCACAGCTTGTCACCCTTTACCTCACCCCTGTTTTTTACACCTACATGGATACCTTTCAGGAAAAAATTCGAAAATTATTTCAGCCCTCTTCTTACAAAAAGGAAAAAACTATGGGTGCACCGAAAAAGCATGACAGAATTTCATGAAACGTCATTACAAGACTTGAATAAATGATGTTTTATGTTATAGTATAGCAAAAAGACAGAACATTTATAATTAGGGGCTTTACCCCAGAATGGGGCAGAGAAGGCCTGGAGTACATGTGGCGACATCAAATGAAGAAAGGACAAAAAGGAGAATAAATATGTTTACGGGCTCCCTTGTAGCATTAGTGACACCCTTTAAAAATGGAGAAGTTGACTATAAAAAGCAGAAAGAACTCGTCGAATTCCATATAAAAAATGGAACAAGCGGGATCGTTCCTTGTGGTACAACGGGTGAATCCGCCACCCTTTCGTTTGAAGAGCACGAACGAGTGGTCGGCGAGATTGTTGCCACAGTGGCTGGGAGGATAAAAGTTCTGGCTGGAACAGGCTCAAATAATACAGCGGAGGCCCTGCGCTTGACAAAACATGCAAAAAAAGTTGGGGCAGACGGCGCACTGCTTATTACCCCTTACTATAATAAGCCTACCCCGGAGGGACTCTATCGGCATTACAAACTTATTGCCGAGGAGGTGGATATCCCCATCGTAATATACAACGTTCCCTCAAGGACAGGCATTTCCATTTTACCGGAGACGGTAGCAAAGCTTGCAGAAATGAAAAATATTGTTGGAATAAAAGAGGCCAGCGGAAATATTGATCAAACGACCCAGATATTACAACTATGCAACATAACAGTCCTTTCTGGTGATGATTCGCTTACCCTGCCTATTATGTCGGTGGGTGGAAAAGGGGTAATATCGGTAGTGGCAAATATTGTCCCTGCGGATACCGCCGCGTTAACCAAATATTGCCTGGATGGTAATTTTGAAGCTGCCAGGAAATGTCACCACAAACTTTTTCCGCTGTGCAAGGGTATGTTTATCGAAACCAATCCAATTCCTGTAAAAACCGCCATGAAGTTGCTGGGGAGAATAAATGGGGAAATGCGTTTGCCGCTTTGCGATATGACGAAAGAACATGAGAACCAATTAGTCAATATATTGAAGAATTATGGCCTCATGCCCTAATCTGAACGAGTCGGAGCGGGTAGCGCGGGTGTTGTCCCACGCTGGCGGGGGTTAGGGGGTGGACTCCAATACCTTCGGATTTCGATATTTGAATTTCGGGTTTTACGAGATATTTTGAAAAAGGAGTTTTATTTTGATAGACAAAAAAAAGATTATAGAATCTGTTCGTTTGTTTTTAGAGGGTATCGGTGACGATCCTAAACGGGAAGGCCTTTTGGAAACACCCGAACGGGTTGCCGATATGTGTGAAGAAATATATGCAGGTATCGGGCAGGACTCGCACACGGAGATCAAGGTATTAAAATCTGAAAAGTACGATGAAATTGTACTCTTAAAAGACATCCCCTTTTATTCAATGTGTGAGCATCACCTCCTCCCTTTTAGTGGTGTTGCACACGTAGCCTATATTCCACAGGGGAACCGGGTAACGGGGATCAGTAAACTGGCAAGGGTTGTTGAAATAGAGGCAAAGCGACTGCAAGTCCAGGAAAGACTAACCACAGATATTGCAGAATCAATCATGAAGGCATTAAAGCCCAAAGGGGTACTTGCTATTATCGAAGCCGAACATCTCTGTATGACCATGAGAGGCATTAAAAAGCCAGGCACAAGGGTACAGACCTCGGTAGTGCGCGGTATCTTTCGTGATAACCCGGCGACTCGCGCAGAGGTCATGGCGCTCATCACAGGACATTGATCTGTATACGAGACACTCACCAAAAGTTGGGGCGCTCTAAAAAGTAATTATAATGTCATTGCGAAGGAGGAACGACTGAAGCAATCTTTAACAACCCCCTGAATCCCCATTTATTAAGGGGGACTTAGGGGGTTGTAATCACCTACGCACACAATGACAGTTGAAAATTGGACTTTTTAGACGGCCCGAAAAGGCACAAGATTATAAAAAACATATCCCTTTAAGAACAAACGATGAAAATGGAGTGTTCTTTAAGGTAAGTGTATTTTTTGTATTATTCTCTCTGGAAAATATCCTCCATGATGATAACTGCATCATATAAAAGAAAATGTATAGTTAGCAGGGCCTATTTACCGATTGCCTTATGCATGGTTTTGTACCTGGGGAGTGTTTCCTTTGGTGGCGAGGGTAAACCTAAGGTACAGACGCCTTCCGCAACATCTCACACACCGCCGGCAAGTATCGAAATGGGATCGAATTTAAAGTTTCTTAGCCTGAGCTTGAAGGATGGTATTGTCTATGCCCTGCGCAACAATTTTGATATCGAGATATCGAAACTCAATTCGAATATGAAAGATTATGAAATTACTGTGCAAAAAGCAAAATATGACCCTACAATGAAATTAGAAGGTAACATTGAGAATGACGAAACACCCATTAATAGCAGACTGGTCGGTGGTCTGGGAGTAACTTCTATAAGCCCTTTTGTTGAACAGGGGAAGACGGCCGATGCCGTAATTCAGTCGATGATTCCCACAGGTGCAACGGTATCCCTGGAATACAATATATTCCGTGATTTTGTAGACCCAAATCCTTTCCGGTTACTCAATCCAGCCTATGAAAATTATGTGGAGGCAAAGATTACACAGCCTTTGTTAAAAGGCGCAGGTTGGTTTTATAACAGGAGTCTCATTTCTATTGCCCGGAATGACAAGAAGATTTCATTGGCACAATTCAAGAGCAAGGCACTGGAGGTTTCCAATGCTGTTCAAGAAGCGTATTGGAATCTGGTTAAGGCAATCGAGGATTTAAAGGTGGCAAAAAAATCCAAGGAACGCGCAGAAGACTTGTTGAGAAAGAACAAGATACAGGTAGAGACGGGCACCCTTGCGCCTATTGAGATCATTGATGCAGAAGCCAGTGTGGCATCGAGGGTCGAGGCAATAATTTCTGCAGAAAATGCGGTTAAGGATAAAGAGGATGAACTCAAAAAAATCATGAATTTTGCCGATAACGATATCATCTCTGATGCCTCTGTTATCCCTACGGATAAGCCTGACTTTATACCGAAAAAGATCGAATTGAAAGAAACCCTCAAAGTAGCCATGGGGAAACGTCCCGAATTACAGGAATTGCAGCTCAAGACAGAAAATTCAGACATGCAGAGCAGGAGGCGAAAGAATGAATTGTATCCTGCGCTTGATTTTACAGCAGGTATGCGCTACACAGGGCTTGGGGAAGGGGTAGAAGATGTCAGCGATTCCACATTCTCAGAGGAATTTCAGGGAGAGTTTTTTGCCCTTGCATTAGAGATTCCACTAGGGAACAGGTCGGCAAGAAGTGAATATAATAAGTCGAAGCTCGAGAAACAACAGGCCAATTTAAATGTCAAAAGAAAGGAACTGGATATTGTCGTAGAGGTACGGGGGTCTGTTCGGCAGGTAATGACCAACATTGAAAGGGTCAATGCCACGAGAAAGGCCAGGGAATTGGCACAAAAAAGGTTAGAGGTTGAGGAAATAAAGTACCGTGTAGGAAGGTCTACAAGCCTTGAAATCCTGCGTGCGCAGGAGG
>JAUSDH010000053.1 GCA_030650655.1 Candidatus Brocadiaceae bacterium | reverse complement strand
CCCGCATCCGATGCACATAGTATCGATACCTCACCTCCTATTGGTTTTGCACCCTCGGATACGACCACGATGCTTGCCTTGCTTCCACTTTTTTTACGGTTGATAATCTTTTGGCATACTTTACTTATATAAAAGTGGATTTCAGGGATGAGGATCACGTCCGCACCTCCGCCGATTCCTGTTTCCAGTGCTATCCAGCCTACATAGCGACCCATTACCTCAACAACCATGACACGGTGATGGCTTTCCGCCGTGGTGTGCAGTCGATCCAGTGCCTCTGTGGCTGTTTCCACGGCAGTGTTAAATCCAAAAGTAACATCCGTTGCCAGGATATCGTTGTCGATAGTCTTCGGAACGCCAACAACCGGACAACCCATTTTGAATAATTCATGTGCAATATTGAGTGAACCGTCTCCCCCGATAACAACCAGTGCATCAAGGCCCAGCGACTGAATGTTTTTGATTACATCTTCAGAGACATCTCTCACTTCGGGCTTGCCGTTTATGGTGACTTTATATTCAAAGGGATTCGCTCTGTTAGATGTACCGAGAATAGTACCCCCGATAGGAAGGATTCCACGAGTGTTTGAAAGTGTTAAGTTCCGGGTTTTATTGGGTAAAACAAGGCCGTCAAATCCGTCCTCTATCCCAACCACTTCGCAGCTATGTTTTACCGCAGCGGATTTTACCACTCCACGGATAACGGCATTCAGCCCTGGGCAATCCCCGCCGCCTGTCAATACACCGATTTTTTTCATGACGTAATGACATCCTTTCTTGACATTTGCAATATTAAAAGATAAACCACCTCTTTACCTCCGTCCGCTTTCAGGAGGAGATAAAGAGATGGTTATAAAGGATTAAAATTACCGTGTGTTTTAAACAAGGATGTTACTCTCTCTTTTTAGGGGCTAATTTTTTCACGTATTTGGCTAATGCCTGTATCTCTTCTGGTTTTAACTTTTCAATCCATCGGGGCATTTTGTTCTTGCCGTTAGTAATAGAATTTAATATCTCCTCGTCTTTTTTTGAAGCCTGCCATTTGGCATCAGCAAGATTCGGAGCTTTCAATTCATGTCCCCGCTTGGTGCCCTTTCCATCGTCGCCGTGGCAGGTAGAGCAGTGGTACTCAAATAATTTTTTCGGGTTAATTTCTTCACCTTCCTGCCCGTAAGCAGGAAAGACTCCGGCATACAAGCCTATCGTGACAAAAAACGATAGAGCAAAAATGAATAGGGATTTCACCTTACCCATAATCCACGATTCCTCCGTAAGAACATGATGCTGAATATGAATTTATTTCTTTCCGAAACTCCTGACGACAGGAACCAGTGCCTTAACCTCCTCAGGGGTTAGTTTTTCTTTAAACGGCATCATTTTTTCTGGTGTGCCATCGTTGATTTGCTTGATGATCTGTTCATCGGTTGCCTTTGCCTGCCAGGCCGCATCAGTAAGATCGCGAGCTTCCAGTCCTACCCCAAGGTCTGTAGGTTTACCATCTGCGCCGTGGCAGGTTTTACAATGGGTCATATACAATTTCTTGGCGTCGATATCTGCTGCCTTTGAAACGGGGATGCCTGAAAAAAAGGCACCCAAGCCGGCAACAACTGCAAATGAAGTAGCTACAAATATCCCTTTCTTGTACATATTCTTCCCTCCTTATAAAAATGATAAGTATTTATTGTTATGATATTCAAAAAAATGAAATCTGAAATTTCACTCTTCATACGCAAGGACGCGAATAACGCCCATCGTACCACCATCGATATTCGTGGTACTATCGGAAACAGAAACAACCTTCTTTATTTTGTTTGTCTCTAAAAATTCATTCACCTCCTTATCCAATGACATAAGTTCGTTATGGACTTGAAATATCTTAAGAGACGAACTAAAGGTTTTTACTTTTACCATAAATAGCTCCTTTAAATAAACAAAATAAATTATTTAGTAACATTCACCTCTTTAGTTCCTTCCCATATACCATGGAGATTACAACGGCTAAATGCCCGCAGCGTTCTTTTCCCCTCATGAGGCAAAACGATGGATAATGTCACTTCTGGTTTGTTGAGTTCAGCCGTAAAATCAACCCGAGAAATGTAAATGTGTCCACTGTAAAGGTCAATAAACTGAATGAAGTTGCCACTCTCCATGACATGAGGGACTTCCCCTACCTTTATGGTCACCGTAAAGGGCTGCCCAACCTTTATAGTTGCCGGTACGGTAATTACGGGTACGTGTTTTTTTGCCGTTTCCGCTGGGCCTGTTGCTGCTGTGTTTATCTGACAAAATAAACTTGGTTCTGCCATTTTTATGCTCCTTATTAAAAATATTTATGAAAAATAAAACGCTTTTATTTTAATTGCGTATATACCATCTTGATTGCCTTTACCGGACATGTCGGGATGCAGCGTTCGCACTGGTTGCACCTATGTTGAATGATTTCCGCTTTTTCGTTTTTCATAATGATAGCTTCGGTAGGGCATACATGCAGACATTCTTCGCAACCAACGCATTCACGTTTATCCACGACAATCATTATTTATGCGCCTTTCCATGACTAAAATCCTTCACATAAATGCATGATACAAAAGTTATTCTGCCTTGACTTCAATCTTCCGTGGTTTCACATGTTCTGCCTTTGGCAAGATCAGGGACAAGACGCCATCGGACATCTTTGCCTCGATCTTATCCCGGTTGACAGCATCTGAGATCACAAAGTGGCGATGATAATGTCCGATATTGTATTCGTTATAAATCACCTTCTCATCGGTATACGCCTCCTGAGAAACCTCACCATTAACGACTAATTCATTGTCTTGCAGATCGATGTTGATATTCTCAATGCTCGCCCCCGGCATGTCTATCAATATGATGAAATTGTCAGGGGTTTCGTAAATATCGGACAAAGGAAAGTACCAGTTTCCCTTTCCCGTCATGACACACCTATCAGATGAAATCTTTTTTTTCACAACGGTTGGAAGTTCTTTTTTTTCCATATAAGATTCTCCTCTTTGCTAAGATTTCTTTATTACGACTTGTCTTGGCTTCGACTCTGGAGCCGTAGGTAGATTCACCGTTAAAACGCCATTTTTGTAAGAGGCCGTTACTTTTTCAGCATCGACCTTTTCGGGCAACACAATAGAACGTGCAAACGTGCCGTAGTCCCTTTCTCTGCGCAAATAGCTTATTTTTGCAGGGTCTAAGGTTAATTTTCTCTCCCCTTTAATGGTTAATATATCATTCACTACCTGTATGTCCAGATCGCTAACCTTTATTCCGGGTAGCTCTGCGCGGACAAAAACACTCTCTTCATTCATAGATACAATAATTGGTGGGTATTCCACATCTACGTACCCTTCCATTTGAGGCGTGGAACTCAGAAAATCAAATAAATCGCTCATCTCACGCTGTATATGAGTAAGATTATCTAACGGATCGGGCTTTTCCCATTTTATAAGACCCATTTTTTCACCTCCTTTTATTTCATTTATGTAGTCAAAACTGAATTACAGAAAGTATAATGAAAAAAACTTTAAACCCCTTTTTATTACGTTGCATTTGTTTTTGCTTGTTTGAATTTATCCAAGATTTTGGACACACCGTTCTATTCTCCTGGATTGATTTTTATTATTTATTTTCCAAAAACGCAACTTTTTTATATGTAACTATGCCTGTTTATACAAATTAAGTTATACATGAATTTATTTACAGACCTAAAAACAATGATCCACAATTCAAAATCTAAAGGTGTATTGAGCAATAAAAATGCCAATGGGTTGAAACTGCAAGTTGTTGTAGAACGCGGTGTTTCTTTTGGGGGAATTTGTATACAAAACTAACTCTTGACAAACCTTTTACCTGAGAGTTGTTTTACTAACTTTTTTATTTCGAGGATCATCAAGGTGCTTGTGACGACGGAGGTGGGGAGTCCGGCGAGTTGAATAATTTCATCGATGTCTTTCGGACTGCTGGATAGGAGGGAGAATATCTTTTTTTCTTGTGAGTTCAGCGATAGGCTTCTGGGGTCGTTTGTTGCAGGTGCATCGCAGGTATTCAGGGTTTCTGCAACCGGCCCTAACTCCTGAATGATGTCGGTAATATCTTCTACGAGTTTTGCGCCTTCCTTGATCAGTTTGTGCGTACCACGGCTGTAAATATTATCAATATTTCCCGGGATGGCAAAGACCTCTTTCCCCTGTTCGAGCGCCCACTGTGCGGTTATTAAAGAGCCGCTGTTTAACGATGATTCCACTACGAGCACGCCGAGCGACAGGCCGCTGATCAGCCTGTTTCTTGGAGGAAAATTGCGAAAATCGGGCGGCGTGTTCATGGGAAGTTCGGAGACGATGGCGCCATGTTGAGGGATTTGTTCTGCTAGTTCTATATTTTCCCGGGGGTAAATAACTCCAAGACCACAACCGAGGACTGCAATGGTGCGCCCGTTGGAATTAATCGCGCCGCGATGCGCGGCAGCGTCTATCCCTCGTGCCATGCCGCTTACAATACAGAATCCTTTCTGTGCAAGCAATCGGCTGAACCTCTCTGCCTGTGAGAGGCCGTAATAGGTGCAACGTCGTGCTCCAACGATAGCAAGGGCTATAATATCGGTTTCCAGGATGTTGCCCTTGACATAAAGAACGAGTGGTGGATCGTAGATGGTTTTGAGGTGCTTTGGATATTGATCACTCGTGCAAGGTATGATTTGAACGTTCTTTTCTTTTGCCAAATTGATCTCAGAGGCGATGTCAATATTTCTGGATGTTTCAATGACCGCTGTGGCAAGCTTTGGACCAATGCCCTGTACTGCCTCCAGTTCCGCTCTGGGGGCGCCGAGGATTGCCTCTGAAGAACCGAAGCGTTCTATCAGTGCCTGGTATGTCTTTGTTCCAATCCCCCTGGTCATGTGCAGACGCAGGAGTGCCTCAAATTCTGTCAATGTTTACCTCTTATGATGATAATCAGGATTTTCGATGCCCGGAAAGGTATCACGATATACCTTTTTTTCAATAAAGAGTTTGACGATATTTGTGTCGAGGTGATTATTTTCGGCCTCGTTTCGTATGATTTCCAGTGTTTCCGGTAATGAAAGTGCCTTTTTGTAAGGTCTGTCAAAAGACATAAGGGCGTCAAAGATGTCAGCAACGGCAATAATACGGCCGAAGGTATTTAACTGCTCTGCCTTCAGGCCGTAAGGATACCCCGTTCCATCGAGTCGTTCATGATGCATGGCAGCAATGCTGGGGATACTTTTATATTCTTTCGTAAAGTAGACTTCTTCAAGTATTTCCTTTGTATACCGGGAATGGCGATTCATTTCGTTTCTTTCTTCAGAGGTCAGTTTGTCAGGTTTTAAAAGTACATTATCCCGCACTCCAATCTTGCCTACATCATGAAGGGTTGCCGCATAATTGAGTATCTTGAGCTCGTTTTTTGTCAGACCGAGTGATTTGCCTATGTCAACTGATAATCTGGCGACACGTTCGGAATGACCTGCCGTAACAGGGTCGCGGCGGTCGATTGCTGCAGCCAGGGCCTTGATGGCGCTCAGAAAGGTCTTTTCTCTCTCTTCGTGCAAACGTGCGTTTTCAATTGCCGTAGCGGCATAAGCGGCGTAAGTTCTGAAAAGCCATTCGTCATATTCCGTAAACAAGCCAGTTTTTTTATTGAGTACTTGAAGCACCCCAATAATTTCACCTTCACGGTTCTTCATGGGAACACAGAGGACCGTCCTGGTGATATATCCTGTTTGTATATCCGTCTCCTTATTGAAGAGTTGATTTTTATAAGCGTCTTCAATATTTGCCGTCTTCCCGGTTTCGGCAACGTGTCCTGCTATGCCCATGCCCAAGGGAAGGCGGATTTCTTTAATTCCGGATTGCTGGGCAATAAAACTGACCAGTTCATTTCGTTCGCGATCTATAAGATACAGGGTACTCCTGTCGGCATGCATCGTCTTTGTGGCTTCTTCCATGATAAGACCAAGCAAGGAGATGAGATCGGTCTTTTCGATCATGGTTTGAGAAATGTCCAGAAGTCTGGAAAGGTCTTTACTCTTTTCGTTATCTATAAGGTTATATGTCATTCCATTTTCTATGATTAAAATGGTTTATTCAATATGCGATAGAGAATCTCTTCGGTTACCTGATCTGATATAATGACCTCCCCAATTTTTGTGGGCAGGATAAAACGGAGTCTACCGGCGATGGCCTTTTTATCGGCATATAGTGTTTTTACGATGTCCTCTGGTTTCAGCCCTGTGTGGAGCGGCAACCCCAATCTTTTGATTAATGAGAGTTGCCGTTCAAATATCGTATTATCAGTTAATCTCATATCAATGGCAATCCTGCTTGCGTAAAGCATGCCGATAGCCACTGCTTCTCCGTGACGGTATTTTTTATAATTGGTAACAGTCTCGATGGCATGTCCTATGGTGTGTCCATAGTTTAATATGGCGCGCAGGTGTTTTTCTTTTTCATCCTCTTCCACAACGTTTGTCTTGATCTGGCAGGATGTGGCGATAATTTTAAGAAGGGCATTGTGGTTCAATTGCAATATATCGTAAAGTGATTTTTCTATATATTCGAATAGTTCCGCATCCTTGATGACTCCATATTTAATAACCTCCACAAGTCCAGCCACAAGTTCTGGTGCCGGTAGAGTTGAGAGCGTCTCGGTATCGATAAAAACGGCCATGGGCTGGTAAAAACTCCCAATCATATTTTTCCCTTTGGGATGATTTACCGCCACCTTGCCACCGATACCGCTGTCGACCTGTGCAAGGAGCGAGGTCGGTATCTGAACGAAGGGGACGCCCCGCATGAAGGTTGCAGCCACAAAACCGCTGATGTCGCCTACCACACCACCACCTAGTGCGACGATAAGGGCGTTCCTGTCCAGCTTGTGATCAAAGCAGGCATCGTAAAGGGTCAAAGCCGTTTCCAGTGTTTTTTGTTCTTCGCCGGGTTGTAATGAGACAAGCCTGACATCAAACTTGTTTCTCTTAAGACTTTCAGTTACAATACTGCCATATAGCTTTTCAATATTTTTATCTGTAATCAAAAGAGTTTTACAGGGCGCTTTTTCTTTGACCAGAGTATCTCCGATTCGTTCAAGAAGCCCTTTGTCTATGTAAATGTTGTAACTATTACTTGATAGGTTAACACGTATCATTTCCATAAGGTAATACCCGAATACACTTCATCGAAATATCCCATAGTGCGGGAATTCATCCCCGCTCATGGCAGACCCCAAAGGTCAGCGCTACATCATTCATTAAGAAACTGAGTGCAAAACCTCTGAAAACTAAATGTTTGACAAGAAATTTACCACAGATTTCGCAGATTTTACAGAAAAATTTATAGAGCCAGATTTATAAATTAATTAAAAAAAATATTTACATTTTTTTTATGAATACATTATACTTTATCCTTATGTATGATTTACAGATTTTATTTTGCTAAAAAATTTAAAAATATTCTCAATAGTCTAAGTTAAAATGTAACAAGCGTTTTAGCTGAAATAAGCATGTAAATTTGTAGGGCTTTTATTTGGTATAAATATGCTTTCTTCCCCTCAGTTTCTGAAGCAGGAAATTATGCTGCGTGTGCTGTATTCGCTCATGCCGATTGCGATAACAGCGATCTATTTTTTTGGGTGGTGCATAGTAAGCATTATAGCTGTTTCGATGATATTTGCTTTCTTAACAGAATGGATCATGGCTTCTCAGCGGAAAGGGAAAATAAGCTACGCATGTTTTGTCACTGCCGGGATATATGCCCTTTCCCTTCCACCGACCACGCCGTTATGGATAGTCGCCGTTGGTGTTATCATTGCTATCTTATTTGGAAAAGAAATGTTTGGTGGATTCGGGAAAAATGTATTTAATCCAGCTATTGTTGGGCGCGCCTTCGTTTTTGTGTGTTTCCCCATTGAGTTAACAGGCAAATTTATACCTGTATTTAGCGGATTTCCAGGCGGGTTCAGCCATTGGAGTATAACAGCGTTAGGACAACCTCCTCAATATATTGCAGAAGCAGGACTGAAAATTATTGACGCAGTAACATCTGCAACACCTATGTGGGCACATCGAAATTATGGTTACGATAGTTCAATTCTTTCCCTGTTCCTTGGCAATATAGGAACCATCTTTGAATACGAAGGCCAAAAAATGGTCTTGGGCGCTGGTTCGATGGGGGAGGTTTCTGCGCTGGTAATAATGTGTTCCTGTGCTTATTTATTATGGACCAAAACCGCAAATTGGCGCTTGACCTCATCGACATTACTAGGGGCTTTAATCTCCTCGATTGTTTTCAGGTACGCTTTTGGCATCAAAACTGTCCCTGCGCCGCTCTTTACCATGTTTTCCGGCGCTCTCTTTTATGCAGCCGTCTTTATGGTCACGGACCCAATAAGTGCACCCAAAGCTACTTTGTCACAGTGGATTTATGGCTTCTTTATTGGAACTATGATCGTTGTTTTTCGTTTCAAAAGTATTTTTTCCGGTGGCGCCGGATTTGCTATTCTGCTCGGCAATATATTAGCTCCCTCTCTCGATTTATGGATAACTCGTATGAAAAAACCCCAAATCCCCGAGAAAGGGACTGTATCAGAGAAAGTAACTGAATCGCCATGAAAAAAACATCTCCCGCATATATTCTCGGCTTCATGATAACCATTTGTGCCGTTTTTGGCACTGGCATTGCCTCTGTTCATTATGCAACCCTTGATATGCTCATCAAAAATGAAAAACTGCATAAGAACAGGACCATATGCCGCGTATTTAATCTTTCCGTCGCTGGAGCGTCAGCTGATGCTTTTCAAAAAGCAATAGAAGATAACATTACCTATGAGCAAATAACCTATCAAGGGCGCACATGGGATGTCTATAAAAGAAAGGATACTGGGAATATCGGGTTTATTTTCAGCGGTACAGGATTCTGGGATCGTATCTCAGGTATTATCGTACTTTCGGCAGACCTGTCAAAAGTTGTGAATATTCAGTTTCTCGACCATAAGGAGACGCCCGGATTAGGTGCACGTATTGAAGAAGCCTGGTTTACTGATCAATTCAAAGGCGTTCTCATTGCATGGGAACAACCGGTTGATAAGCGTATTATCGTAGGTCCAGCCCCAATTCCCAGTGCAAAAAACCGGGTAGATGCTATTACAGGCGCTACGCAGACATCCATAGCGCTCATGAGGTTTTTAAACAGCGAGCTTGAGACATTCAGAAAAGCAATAAAAGAATGGAAAGAAAAAACGATGCTTGAGATGCCATCTCCATGGGAATGACGCGGATTTGTCTTTATAAAACTGTCATTGCTACGCTAATGTAGTGTTGGAATTTCAAACTATCCGTATTTAAAAGCTTTAAATCCACATTTATGGCAAAACGTACAGGATAAAATATATGGCTTATACACCCAAACAAGTTTTTTTAAACGGCATCTGGCTGGAGAATCCCATCTATCGGCAGGTATTAGGAATCTGTTCTACGCTTGCAGTCACTAATCTGCTGGCAAATACCCTTTTTATGTGCTTTGGATTAATCTTTACCACCGCCCTTTCCAACTTCACTATCTCAGTACTGCGAGAGTATATTCCAAAGCGTATCCGCATGATTGTGCAGGTACTTATTATTGCCTGCTATGTTATGATAGTTGATATAATCATCAAAGCGCTCGTTCCCGATATTCATCGTTTTATTGGCCCTTATGTTGGCTTGATTATTACCAATTGCATAATTATGGGAAGGGCGGAGGCTTTTGCCAGCCAGAACAGGCCGCTGCTTTCGCTGTTTGACGGCGTTGCGTCAGGAGTTGGATATTCCCTTGTACTTATCTTCATCGCATCTGTGCGTGAGCCCCTTGGATTTGGGACTATTCTTGGGATGACCTTGCCGGCACGCGATCTCTGGTGGCATTCATGGATCATCATGGTCATGCCTCCAGGCGCTTTTTTTATGCTTGGCATGTTTACCTGGTTTGCCCGCCGTTGGCTGGTTAAAGAAGTAAAACGATAAGGAGAATACCATGGATCTACAAAATATGAATTTTTTTGTATCACTCGTGCTTATTTTTACCTCTGCTGCTTTTACCGATAATATCCTGTTAGCCCGATTTCTGGGAATGTGCTCATGTCTGGCAATCTCCAAAAAGGTTGATACCAGTATCGGTCTGGGCGGCGCAGTGATGTTTGTGACTGCAAGCACAACTGCGTTTAATTATTTGATGTATAAATATGTTCTTGTTCCGTTGGGTATAGAGTATTTGCGCTTGTTAGTCTTTATCGTTATTATTGCCGCCTTCACACAGCTTTTAGAAATGATCATTGAACGCTTTTCTGAAAAATTATACTATGCCCTGGGTATTTTCTTGCCGCTTATCACAGTTAATTGTGCAATTCTGGGCATAGCGCTTTTTATGCTGAACAAACCTTACTCCTTCTGGCAGGCCTTTTTCTTCGGTGCTGGTGGGGGTTTTGGCTGGTTTCTGGCAATTACCCTGATTGGGGGCATTCGTGAGAAGATCAAAGAAAGCGATCTTCCCAAAGGTTTGGAGGGTCCTGCCATTACACTCATTATTATTGGGATAATGTCGCTTGCCTTTGTCGGATTTTCGGGAATGATTAAAATATGAGCGTATTTAAATTCGATTATATTTCATCGCCTCACTGGATATAAACTATTATGGTAGTAAGCAGTATTCTTGTTTCTATCGGTATCTCAGCCGGTTTTCTTTTGATCACTGGAATGGTTCTGGCGCTGCTTCTCATTCTTGCTGAAAAAAAGATACTTAATTACGGTACGTGCTGCATTGATATCAACGAGGGTGACCGGAAGGTAGAAGTTAAAGGCGGTGGATCCCTATTGTCGACACTCGGAGAGAATAACATTTTTATTCCCTCAGCGTGCGGCGGACGCGGTACCTGTGCTTATTGCAAGGTGCAGGTAATTGAAGGCGGAAGCATGATCGGACCGGTAGAAGAACCTTATTTGGGTCCTGAAGAACGCAAGAATCAAATCCGACTTTCCTGCCAGGTAAAGGTACGCAGTGACATTAAGATTCGTGTGCCGAAAGAATTATTATCAGTCAGAAAATACAAAGGAAAGCTCCTCCATAAAACGCCGTTGACCTATGATATTGTCGAATTGCGCATAGAACTCCTTGAGCCGAAGACCATAGATTTTGTCGCAGGACATTACGTTCAGCTTGAATCCGAAGAATATGATGGGCACGACCGGGTTATGCGTGCTTACTCCATGTCTTCGTCCCCATCTGATAAAAATCATATAGAGCTTATGGTCCGTAAAGTCCCCAGTGGTATTTGTACCACCTGGGTATTTGAGCATCTCAAGGAAGGGCAGGAAGTCGTTTTTAGTGGCCCGTACGGTAAATTTCATCTTTCGCATACCGATGCTGAGATTGTTTTTATTGCCGGTGGAAGCGGCATGGCCCCGATCTGGGGCATATTGCGCGATTTAAAGGAAAAGGGAAATACGCGCAAGGCCACTTATTTTTTTGGCGCCCTCACACAGAGAGACCTATTTTTTGTTGATAAACTGACCAAACTCCAGGAAGAAGTTTCCTGGTTCAAATTCATTCCAGCGCTTTCCAATGAACCTGCTGAATCAGATTGGAAGGGTGAGCGTGGTCTTATCACTAACGTTGTAGCGAGCTACATGCCCGATTGTTCAAAAAATGAGGGCTATCTTTGCGGTTCTCCTGGCATGATCGATGCCTGCATTAAAGTCTTGACAAAAGCCGGTTTGACGGAAGATCGTGTTTTTTACGATAAATTTGCTTAAGATAAAGGGATTTTCATTTATGAAACTATCGCCAGAAGATCAGAGGTTGGTTCATAATCTGAAGCCATCAAAATTCTCTAAAGATGGTTTTTTAGGAACCGATACCCGTTCATTGGAAGAAATCATTGCCGAGGATTTACACACGCTGAAAAAAGCAGGCGTTTCAAAGGAACTGTTGGTGCGGGCACTAAAAGATGCCTATCAGAAGGCTAAAGAAGCCTTTGGCGCGGAGATTGAGATAAGAAAGAATGTAAAAGCGGTATTTCATGAATCAATGGGTCGCATTCCATCGCCATTTTGCAAAGACGGCCTTTTTGAAAAAGGCGAAGCTGTC
>JAUSDH010000034.1 GCA_030650655.1 Candidatus Brocadiaceae bacterium | reverse complement strand
GTTGATGATCGCACTCACCTCATCAATGCGGTCTTCCGGGACCTTGATTGCCGCAAGTGTCGCTTCCCTGCCCATTGCCTGCGTGTTGATAATGGGCGCAAGCCGCCTTACGTATCCCTTTTCAATCATGAATTTGATGCGTTCGATAATAGTGTCTTCGTCTATGTTAAGCTCCTTGCTCAATTCCAGGAACGGCCTTGAAACAAGAGGCAGGTTGGATTGTAAGCGGTGAAGTATCTTTCTGTCAGTGTCGCTGAGTATCATATTCTTTTTTTAATTTCCTCGATTCCTTGTTGTTCAATGAGTGTTCTAAAGCGGTGTTCCGTTTTACTTGAGAGGATGATATCCGCGCATACGTCCAGTGCCTTTAATGTGGCGGATTCATCTGCCTGGAGCAGCAAATCCAGGGCAAATCTGGGATGGCGTCCAACCTTCCCTCCGATCATTACGCGATACTTTTTCTTCTCAGCCTTTATTGTGCCGGTAGGGCATACCTTGGCGCACAGCCCGCAGTGCACACATTTTTCTTTATCGATTGTAACGTTCCCGTTCTTGACCGTAATTGCATCTTCACGGCATGTCTCCACGCACTTCATGCATTCGATACACTTGCAATCGGGGTCTACGGAGACGGGTTCCACTGCATGGACGCCAAAATCCTTGATTTGCGGCATGGAACAACTATTCGGGCATCCCGACACAGCCAATTTCATCGAGTGGTGCGGCAGGATTTGTCCTTCGACCTTATCAATCAACTTTTCGGTAAAATGCAATTCCTCCAGTCTGTTCCGGAGTTTTTCGGACAGAATGCCTGAATCCGTTATGAGAAACGGGCAGTTGACCTCAGCGCCTCTGCACGATTTTACCTGATAGAGAACAGGATTCCCTTCTTTATCGAAATACTTGGAATACTTCCGGAGGATAGAGAGTTTTTCATTATCTGCGGGTTTCTTTGCCATAGTGCGTTGTGGATTCGGCTTCCCCATGAATGACTCTCTGGCGGCAACGACTTCCGCTTCAGTTACCAGGGTCTTTCCCCGTTCACGGGCAAGTATCTCTACCTTTTCACGAACGACCTTTTGCACAAAGGGAGGCACCTTTTCCAGCAGCAACGTTGCAGGTTTATCCCACTCCAATTCGTGATCTCCTTAAAATAAAATTGCCACAATAAATACATTGCGGCAAGTTTTTTGGCGTAAACATACTATTTTTTTGATTTATTATATTGGTAAAAAAGAGAATTGTCAATTTGAAATTTCAAAGCGGCTTTTCCGTAGTATTCTTAAATATTTTAAACCTTGACATTTATTTAAGTGTTGCTTATATTTTGAGTGTACTTTAATAATTTTCAATCGGAGTGTCTTTGTGGCTCCGTAGCAAAGTTCCCGAAGACCTATTCAATCTGAGGAGGCTGTTCAATGGATGAAAAAACTTTTCATGAAAAATTGCTGGATTTAATCGAGCAAATTAAACGTTTCCCAGAAGCAAAAAAAGAGAGCCTCGAAATGCTGGCAGGTGAACTTGGTAAAAAACATGAAGACATGAGAAAGAATTTGGTAATGTTGCAGGACACGCTTGATTCACTCAGATTAAATGTGAAATATTTACTCTTTGATTTGGAGGCGACAAAGAAGGAAAATATAGTACTCAGAAAAAAACTGGAAGAACAGGGAAATAATAAATAATCCATCAAGCTCATTACCCCAATCGAGCGACAGTTTAAGATTTGACTTGGAAAATTCAGCGAAAGGCTTATATTTAATGGAAGACCTTAAATTATCTAATATACCCGCACAAGCGCAAACGGTCATAGAACCTTTCCTCAAAGATATTCTTGCCAACTACAAAGAAGACATCATTTCGATATACATTACTGGTAGCGCTGTAACAAAAGGTTTTCATGCGAAATATTCTGACATCAATACATTAATTGTTGTGAAAGGAATCGAAATTCCCTTTTATGATTTTATTGCGTCGCTAGGCAAGCGATATGGCAAGAAGAAAATACGCGCGCCGCTTATCATGACCCCTGATTATATTAATAGGTCACTCGAGGTATTTCCACTGGAATTCCTGGAGATGAAACTGATTCATCAGCTCGTGTACGGTGACGAGGTCTTAAAAGATATTAAGATAGAAAAAGCTGATATTCGGCTTCAATGTGAACGGGAATTGAAAGGTAAGCTTCAACACCTCTGTCAGGGTTACATAAAGGCTATGGGAGACAAGAGGACATTTACAGATTTACTTGTAGGTTCGCTTTCGGGCTATTTCCCTTTATTTCGCGGCATACTCTTTTTGTACAACCATGAGATTCCCAAGGAGAAAGGGGATGTTCTTTACGCTATGAATGAGTGCTGCGATGTTGATATGAAGGTGTTTAAAGACCTGCTGGATATAAGGTCACATAATTTCTACCCTCCCATTGAGGCGCTTAAGGAAGTATTTAAAAACTTATATCGTGTGTTAGATACCATTACGAAAAAGGTTGATGAATTCAAGGCAGAAAATGCATAAAATTAATTTTCACAATTATTTTGGGGTGTTTATATTTTTCCTGTGTTTTTTCCCAATTGCGGGAGCACAGGAGTTACCTGTTCCCCAGAGATATGTGGAAGACAGGGCTAACATTGTTAGTGATATTGCCGAGAAGGGTCTTAATGGGTATCTCCAGGAACTCGAACAGAAAACCGGCGCTCAAGTGATTGTTCTAACGATTGATACAACAGGAGAGATTCCTATAGAATCGTACGCCTTAGGGCTTGCTACAAAGTGGAAATTGGGACAGAAGGGAAAGGATAACGGTGTGCTCGTCGTTGTTGCAAAGAATGACCGCGCTTATCGGATTGAGGTAGGGTACGGGCTTGAAGGGGTGCTGCCCGATGGCTTTTGCGGTACGATTGGCAGGACATGTTTCGTACCCAAATTTCAAAAGGAGCAATTTAGCGAGGGCATATACCAGGGCGTAGTTATTCTGGTTAATAAAATTGCGGAAGAAGGCGGGATAAAGATTACCGGCATGCCCAGTATGGCCGATATGAGAAAGAAGGCGAATGAACGTCAGAACCCGTACTTTTCACTGTTATATCTGCTTTTATTATTTCCGTTTTTATTAAGCTTCCTGTTTGGCAGGAGACGCTCCTCGTGGTACTGGTGGGGTGGCCCGCCTATTATTTTTGGAAGACCAAGGGGATTTGGTTCAGGTGGTTCGGGTGGATTTGGAGGCTTCGGAAGCTTTGGAGGCGGCGGAGGCGGCTCTTTTGGAGGTGGCGGCGCATCAGGTAGATGGTAATAAATCAAATAGAACGCAGATTTTTATAGATATACACAGATAACGATATTAACTTTTTTATAAAATCCTGATAATCTGTGTTCGTCTGTGTCCATCTGTGTCCAATTAAGTAATCAGAAAGGTAAATTATGAAGAAGGTAATACCTGTTATTGCTGTTGTAGTATTTTTGGGCATTATCTTCGGGGCGTGGTATATCAAGGGATATAACAAGGTTGTTGCCCTGAATGAGAACGTCAAAAATGCCTGGTCTCAGGTAGACACACAACTCAAGCGTCGATATGACCTAATTCCCAACCTTGTGGAGACCGTGAAGGGTTATGCCTCGCACGAAAAAGAGGTTTTCGAAAAACTCGCTGAGGCTAGAAAGGGTTATTTTAGTGCGGGTACGATAGAAGATAAAACAAAGGCGGCCACACAGATTGAGGGTTTTTTATCCCGTTTGTTAATGTTCCGGGAGACGTATCCTGAATTGAAGGCAAACGAATCCTTTCTTAAATTACAGGATACGCTGGAAGGCACGGAGAACCGCATTTCTGTGGAGCGCAAGCGATATAACGACGGCGTCAGGGACCTCAATGCCTACATCAAAAGCTTCTATGGCCGATTCTTTGCCGCACGTGCGGGTGTGACCGAGGCAAGATATTTTGAGGTTGCAGAGGCAGAAAAAGAAACGCCAAAAGTCAAATTTTAATAGTAACGGTAGAAACCGCAGATTTCTCAGATTTTACAACATTCCAATCCCTTTCATGCAAATCGCTTCTTACTAAAATGAGTAAATGTCTGGATAAAAAGTATCCATGTGATGATTGTTTTAGCTGTCAGTTTTGCAGTGACGAACGCTGTGCGGTATGTTTGTGCAGCAAGAATAAACCCAGGCAATTAAGCGTGGAAGAACAGATTGCCATGTATGAGGCATTGAATAAAGATGCCTTTAGTAATAAATGAAACAAGGCATACTTTCTGATTTAGGCAAGCCAGAGATAAATATTTTAGATTTACGATTTTGTAACAGTTCAGAACACCGCAAAGATCGCAAAGTTCGCAGAGGTTATGATAAGGAAAAGGAGATAACACTGAGTACAATCCCCAATTTTTCTTATTTCTTCGTGTTCTCTGTGCCCTCTATGGTGAACTATTACCAATTTTTAAATCTAAAATCGTAAATCGTAATTTCATACCGATTACCAAAATTTATTTGTAAACAAGAATGTCAAACCCTTACCCCCAACACAATAAACCAGAATTACTCTCCCCCGCTGGCGATATGGAGTGTTTTTTTGCAGCCGTTGAAAACGGGGCTGATGCCGTTTATTTCGGCTTAAAAGATTTTAGCGCCCGTGCGAGTGCAAACAATTTTGCCATCGATGACGCCAGCAAGGTCATTGCTTACGCCCGCAAAAGATCCGTCAAGGTCTACATTGCCATTAATACCCTGATTAAAACCCAGGAACTGGAAAGTGTAGTGGATTATTTAATCGCACTGGACGAACTGCAGCCTGACGCATTGATTATTCAGGATTTGGGGCTTCTCTATTTAATACAATCTCAATTCCCTGATTTTCGGATACACGCCAGCACGCAGATGACCATTCACAATCTTGCCGGAGTTAAGCGACTGGAAAGGATGGGGTTTAAACGTGTCGTCTTGTCCAGAGAGTTGTCGATAGACGAAATCAAAAATATTTCCCGAAATACCAGCATGGAGATAGAAGTATTTGTACATGGGGCGTTGTGTTACTCCTATTCAGGGTTATGCTTTTTCAGCAGTATGATGGGTGGACGGAGCGGGAATCGTGGCCGCTGCGCACAGCCTTGCAGGATGTATTACAAATCTCAGCCAGACGAAGGCGGGTATCTGATTTCTATGAAAGACCTCCGCACCCTGTCACAAATTAAAGCGTTGATGACTGCAGGAATCCATTCGTTTAAGATTGAGGGGCGTATGAAATCGCCTGAATACGTGGCCGTAGTGACACACATCTACCGGCAGGCAATAGATGGAAAGCTAAAAGACGAAGAGGCGGCTATTCATCTTATGAATACGGTGTTTAGCCGGCAAGCAGCGTCTTCGTATTTGATAAAAGAAAATGGACAAAGAAACAGCAAAACTGCGAATGTTGGTGCAGTAAAACCTTCAGATATGATTAACCCATTATATCCTGCAAATATTGGTTCTTATGCTGGTGAGGTAATAAAATCCGGGAAGGGATGCGTTACCATAAGGGCAGACGCCGATATTGGCGTAAGGGATTTGTTGCAGGTGTTTAAAAATAGTTCTGAAGAACCGGCTTTGTTACATGTGAAGAACATCAAGGTTGATGGGAAAAGGGTGTTTGGCATAAAGGCAGGTGATATTGCTATAGTCGATACAGAACGACAGTATAAACAGGGAGCGAGGGTATATTTGCTTTCTTCGCAAAAGGTCAAAGAAAATTTTGCACCAAAAGTGCCAAAAAAACTTGATGCTTCTAAGATACCGGTAGATGTGGAGATTAAAATAAGGCCTGAGAGCATAGGAATAAAGGGAACTGCAAAGCATTTTTCGTTTTCCAGGGATTTTTCTGTAAAACTGGAAAAGAGAATCCTCAGAACAACTGAAACGGAAAACATAAAGGAATGTTTTGCCCGTCTTGGCAATACGCCATTTGAGTTGGCAGGTATTCATGCAGAAATTTCGGGGGAATTATTTATCCCGCTCAGTGTATTAAATGAGATCCGAAGAGATTATTTCCAAATTTTTTGTGAAGAATGGCGGAAGGACAGTGAACGTAGGAGTAAAAACATAAAGAAATGGATACAGGAGAAATTT
>JAUSDH010000138.1 GCA_030650655.1 Candidatus Brocadiaceae bacterium | reverse complement strand
TACTTCCCGATATCCAAATGATGTTTTATGACACCGTGATTATATTCGATCATCTGACAAAAACCATGAAGGTTGTTTTTACTGCACAGATAGGTAAGGATAGCCTGGAAAATGTTTACGCTGAGGCAATACACAAAATTGATCTTATTATTGAAAAACTACGCACACCTGTAATGTCTTTGAGTGACGATATTACATCAAACGGAGAAATCAATATTCCTTTTTCATCAAACTTCGAAAAGGCTGATTTCCTTAAGGCTGTAGATCGCTGCAAGGAGTATATTCGTGCGGGGGATATATTCCAGGTGGTAATTTCCCAGCGATTAAAGACACAAACGCATGCTGACCCATTTAGCATTTATCGTATCTTGCGAGTTATCAATCCTTCTCCATATATGTTTTATCTAAAGATGGGAAACCTGAAACTCATAGGGTCTTCTCCAGAGGTTATGGTGAAGGTCGATGGGAAAAAGATCATTGTAAGACCAATTGCCGGTACGAGGAGAAGGGGGCGGGATGATTCGGAAGATGCGTTATTTGAACAAGAATTGATTGCTGATCCCAAGGAGCGTGCTGAACATATTATGCTTTTGGATTTGGGAAGGAATGACGTAGGAAGGGTGTCGCGCTATGGTAGCGTGCATATTGACGAAAAGATGGTGATTGAAAAGTACTCACACGTGATGCATATAACCTCCAGCGTTTGTGGTGAATTACAAGAAGGCAAAACAGCATTTGATTCATTGAAGGCATGCCTCCCAGCAGGAACGCTATCCGGGGCGCCTAAAATAAGGGCAATGGAGATTATTGATGAAATCGAGACGACCAAGCGTGGGCCTTATGGAGGAGCCGTTGGGTATTTCGACTTTTTTGGAAATATGAATACGTGTATTACCATTCGGACGATTGTATTACATGGTAATGATGCTTATATTCAAGCTGGTGCCGGGATTGTGGCCGATTCCGTTCCAGAACGGGAATATGAAGAAACCCTGAATAAGGCCAAAGGGTTACTAAAAGCGATAGAGCTAGCGGAAAAATTGCGTGTAGCGGACAATAAATAAAAAATGAGTATTGCTAGAATTTTACAGATTATAGGGATTATTCTTGTATTAGATGCCCTTTACTTTGGTATTGCAAAAGATTCCATGAAAACGGAGGTTCTTCTTTTGTTTATTGGTGGCATAGTTTTTTATGTAGGACGTATTTTCGAGAAAAGAACTAAGTGACGTATAACGATGTAATATTCGGCTCTATAGTGTATCTTTTGCAATTTAAAGGAATAAAACTAACCACGATGTTTTTCTTCAATAATCTCCGCTGTAAAGGTATAAATTTCCACATCGCCGTATTTCCACGAGTCACTCGATAAACCAGCTTTACCTGAACAGCAGTGTGACAAAAATTCTTCCTTGCTCCATCCAGTCTCTGTGGCAACCTGTGGCAAGAAACATCCTATTCGAGCCCCCCTTTTTATAAATATACCGTGTTTGCCAAGTTCAAAATCAAGCGGATTTGGAATTAGTTTTAAGGGTGATAATACGGATATCTCAATTTCGAGGTGATTCAGTTCGGAGGGTTTTATGCGATTGAATTCGAATCGAGGATCTTCCGTTGCCGAGGAAATAGCCGTCTCTGAGACTAATTGATAGAGTGGAATGTCGGAGACGAAACGACCGATACAGCCGCGGAGTTGCCCATGAGTTTTCAGAGTGACAAAAGCGCCTTGCTGTTCTTGAAGGTCTGGGTGATTACAGGTAATGTGTGGGATTGGCTGCCTTTTTATGGCAGCCTCAATACTTTTCCGAGCGATATCTAAAAGATTTTTTTTCGCCTGCTCATCCAAGTGAATAAGCGCCTCTATAAATGAGAAATTCAAGAAACTGAGCTTCTTGAAAAAATTTGGGAATTAGGTTTTTTCTCCCTCATGGAATACGTTTGCAGTAAAAACAAAAAATTCCATATCGTCGTCCTTCCATGCATCAGGAAATAGCCCCGCCTTTCGGCAGAGTTGACAGAGGGTTTCTGCCCTATCCCAGCCTTGTTCGGTGGCAACTTGGGGGAGAAATACGGCGCTGGCAGATCCTTTGCGGATTAAAATGCCTTCTTTGCCTACGATAAATTCATCTGGTCCGTTTATCTTTTTCATTTGGCTCAAAACTGAAATCTCGATGGTAATATCACGAACCTCCTTGGCTTCCACAGGACTAAATCTCCAGTCGTTAGCTGAGGAGTTGATTGTGTTTTCAATTACTGCCTGAGAGAGGGGAGCCCTGGGTACTATATAACCAATACAACCGCGAAGTTCACCGTGTTTTTTTAATGTCACAAACACTCCATAATTTTCTTTTAGCCTGGGGGTAAGCTTGTATTCTATTTTGTCTAATTTTGGAGAAGTCCCAGTTTTTGTATAAGCTTCCAGGGTGCTTCTTGCCAGTGATAACAACAGGGCCTTTTCTTTGCTGGTTAAACAGAAAGACGGGTTGTTGTTCAGTGTATCAGCTTTTGGTATGTAATGTCCTGATTTAGTTTCTAAAGGTTTAGTGAACAAAACGGATGCATAACTTACAGAAAATGAGAAATCCTTGGATTGATGTCCCGATGTGTCATAGTTTAAAATTTCGCCTTGTGCCTCACTGGGCAATAATTTTAGCAGTAACGCAATCGGAATAATACCGCAAGCATTAATTCCCGTTTCCTTTCTATACACCCTTAGTCCGTCAAAATCTTTAGAGAGGATTTTATCAAATGCACCATAATCAAGGATGTGAATGTTTTTTTCGATATCGTTTTTGAAGGGGATATAGCTATATCCCTCGCCGTAATGGGTAAAATCAGAACTCACTACCACAAGCGTTTTGTCATCCATTAATGGTCGTATGGTGCTGGCAACTTGATCATAGTCATTGTCTATTAATACACCAACTATAATAGGGACCAATTTAAATGTGTTTAGGGCCATTTGTAAGAAGGGTAGCTGCGTTTCTAATGAGTGTTCTCCTTTGTAAGCGCCTTCGTAAGATCCAAAAAGTTTAATAGCTTGATGGGAAGCGGAAGCATCGGGTTTTGATTCCTTAGAGGTATTGAGGAGTTGATTACAGGCATCCTCATCAACAGGAATAACACCTAAAGGCGTTTTAAAGCTTTTTACATTAAGAATAGAGACGCCTCGAAACCGTTTGCCACTCATAAAATGGCTGGGAGCCAAGATAATGACCCTATTAAATCCACCATCTTTAATAGCATTGTATCCATAAGCTGCCACCTGGCCAGAATATTGATACCCTGCGTGGGGTGAAATGAGGGCAACGGGTTTGCCTTTTAATGATTGTTTGGGTATCTTTTTTAGAAAGGCATTTATCTGTTCTTTCAAGACAGTTTCGTTTCCAGGATAGAAGCGTCCCGCTACTTGAGGTTCCCAAACCTGAGATGTCTCAGTTTCGGCAAATAGTAATGATGGAGTTAATACGGCAACCAAGAGAGACATTAGTGAGAATAGTGATTTCATAACATTTCCCTTATTTGAATAATTTAATGAGTATAAAACTTCCAACAAGGATTACTACAAAAGCTATAGAAATAATGTTAAAGTATTTATCTACGAAACCCTTAATTTTAGGTCCAAATAGATAAACAAGCCCTGCTACAATAAAAAATCTCCCGGAACGGCTGACAACCGATGCAATAATAAATGTCCAGAAATTTATCTTACACACGCCTGCCGCAATGGTAAAGACCTTATAAGGGATGGGCGTGAATCCAGCAATGGCTACAGCAGCAAAGGCGTTGGCGTTGTACTTATCTTGAACGTAGTTAAATTTATCCATTACACCATAAAGGTTAAGGATAGGTATTCCTATATACTCGAAGAATTGATATCCGATAAAGTAACCGAAACAGCCGCCTAAAACAGAACCCACGGAGCAAATTGCTGCATATTTGAAAGATTTTTTTGGTAGTGAAAGCGCAAGCGCCATCAGGAGTACATCCGGTGGTATCGGGAAGAAAGAGGATTCACAAAAAGCTAGTGCAAAGAGGGCAACGGAACCGTACGGGGTGTGAGCCCAGTGTAACGTCCACTCATATAGTCTTCTATGTAAACCTGCTTTCTCAACCTGTGGTAATTCTATTTGTTCTGTATGGTCCATGCAAGCTCCTTGTTGTGAGACTAAATGGAGATCAGTTCGATATTTTTCTGAAGCAATATCGTAGCACAAACTCCATTCCCAGTCACTAAATTTTTATTATGGTAAATTTTTCCCACGCCACATGAAGGACTTTTGCTTTTCAAGTATGCTTTTTTGATGTTGAAGAGCGTTGCCAGCTTTTCTGCTTCGATAGCGCCTTTGATGAATTGAGCCGTGACATCGTTGTCGACCTCGTTGACTACTCTTGACCTCCGTTCTAATACATCTTTTCCATCGCCATGGGTAATCCATGCACGATGTCTTGGTGTAGGTAATCCACCAAGTTGTTCCGGACAAAAAGGGATGGTATCGGCGTTTCTTAGAGAGGAGAGGAGAGATTCATTAGTTCTTGATTGTCCATCGAATCGACAGTTTAAACCCAAAAGACATGCACTGACTAAAATCATGTGGCACAAAGTAGTTTAAATAGGGAAGGCAAAAACAGTTAACGATGAGGGAAATTTCAACATAAGGCCAGGCGAATGTCAAGTGAAATCAAAATGCCAGTAAAGAGTTTTGATTTGACAATAAGAAGCTTTTCGCTATAATGAAAAGGCTTAATATTGTATAGAATGAGAATGGTTTACCTTTAGGAGAATAAGCACTTGCGCAGTGATAAAATTACTAAGGGCCTCGAGCGTGTTCCAGCTCGGGCGCTCTTATATGCAACTGGTCTTAGCAGAGAAGATTTAGGCAAACCTTTTATTGGGATTGCAAGCAGCTTTACAGATCTTATTCCCGGTCACATACACATGCGATCGCTGGAAAGAGCGATCGAAAAAGGAATTCATGCAGGTGGTGGGATTAGCTTTATCTTTGGTGTTCCAGGTATTTGTGACGGAATTGCAATGGGACACGAAGGAATGAATTACTCCCTTGCATCGAGAGACCTTATTGCCGATATTATTGAATGTGTCGTGAATGCTCACTGCTTGGACGGACTGGTTATGCTGACAAACTGTGATAAGATTACTCCGGGCATGTTGATGGGGGCTGCCAGGATAGACATTCCAGGGATTGTTGTGACTGCCGGTCCGATGATTTCCGGTCGATCTGGGAAACAGAAGCTGTCTTTGGTTAAAGACACGTTTGAAGCGGTGGGGAGAAGGCGTAAGGGGGAGATCACAGACGAGCAATTGTCCTGCCTTGAGATGGAGGCATGTCCAGGTCCTGGTTCATGTCAGGGACTTTACACCGCGAATACTATGGCGTGTGTGTCTGAAGCGTTAGGGATGTCTTTGCCACGGTGTGCAGCAGCATTGGCAATTTCTTCTGAGAAGGAACGGATTGCTTATAAGAGTGGGCAGCAGATTGTGGAATTGGTTAGAAAGGGCGTTACCGCCAGAAAAATTATGACTCAAAAATCCTTTGAGAATGCCATTATGATTGATATGGCACTCGGCGGCTCTACAAATTCATGTTTACATATTCCTGCTATTGCTAAAGAGGCAGGGGTAGAAGTTGATTTGAAGCTGTGTGATGCGATTAGTGCAAAAACTCCGCATATAACGAGCTTGCAGCCAGGTGGGGAGTATTTATTAGAGGATTTATATTATGCAGGTGGGATTCCTGCGGTCATGAAGCGCTTTTATAACGACTTAAACGATGGCTTATCAGTTAGTGGTTTAAGTATAAAAGAAATAGCAGGGTCGGCAGAAGTTTGCGATGAAGATGTTATCCGTACAAAAGAAAAGGCATATCATAAGGAAGGTGGAATTGCTGTTTTGTATGGAAGCTTGTCGCCCAATGGCGCCGTGATTAAACAAAGCGCTGTATCTGAGAAGATGATGCAGTTTAGGGGGAAGGCGAAGGTGTTTGATAGTGAAGAAGCTGCGATGAAGGCCATTATGAATTCACAGATCAAAGAAGGTTTGGTTGTAGTGATACGATACGAGGGGCCACGCGGGGGGCCGGGAATGAGAGAAATGTTAGCGCCAACTGCAGCACTTGTAGGAATGGGTTTCGGAGAATCGGTGGCATTAGTTACCGATGGGCGTTTTTCGGGTGGTACCCAGGGACCTTGTATTGGACACGTGTCTCCTGAAGCAATGGTTGGCGGTCCTATTGCGCTGGTGGAGGATGGTGACGAAATAGTAATAGACATACCAAATCGGAAATTAGATATAAATATTACAGAAGAATTGCTCGCAAAGCGTAAAGCAAAATGGACGCCTCCTAAACCAAAGATAACACAGGGCATGCTGGCTAGATATGCAAGATGCGTGACCTCTGCGGATAAAGGGGCGGTATTAGTAGCAGAGTAGAAAAGGTCTTGCGGATGTGTTTTGCGTATTTAAAACATTCTGTAACAGGATTGCTACCCGGTGGTGTAATGGTAACACTAGAGATTTTGGTTCTCTCATTGGAGGTTCGAGTCCTCCCCGGGTAGCCATTGTATTTTATAGGTGGAGAAGTCTATTTGATTTTTGCACTTTTTATTGAATGTTATGAATGATGGGAAGAGCCACAGCAGTCATTCTTGCTGCAGGAAAAGGGACGCGTATGCGGTCTGCCAGACCCAAGGTACTCCACGAGGTATGTGGGACTACCCTTTTGGAATGTGTGATTGAGGCTGTGCAAAATGCAGAAATTTCGGAGATAATTGTAGTTGTAGGAGATAAAAAAGAAGAAGTAAAAGATAGTCTTAAAGGAGTATCTGTCAAAATCGTAGAACAACCGGTTCAATTGGGGACTGCCCACGCCGTTTTGTCTGCTAGTCACATT
>JAUSDH010000137.1 GCA_030650655.1 Candidatus Brocadiaceae bacterium | reverse complement strand
GCAAAGCCGAAGCAAACTATCGGCGAGATTCCTCACTTCGTTCGGAACAGGCTCCGCAATCTCAAAACAGGGATTGCTTCGCTGTCGCTCACAATGACGTTTTATGTTAATTTATGTAATACATTAACTATAGTGTGTTTTATTTGGTTATTTGTCTCTATTCCCCAAAAATCTTACTCTTCAAGTTCCTTAATACCTTGAGTTTTCACAAGCAATTCAACGATGAGATTGAATTCGTCTTTTGTAAACCAGTCTTTTTTTAAATCTTGCCTGGCTTGTATGCGCATATCTGAAACGCACTTTTTCCAATCCTTCCTGGATTTCCGCTCCAAAAGTATCCTGCCCGCTTCGTGGCATACAAGACATTTTTCTTCCATAATTTGCGCGGCGATATCATCACGTATGATGTTTCCTCTTTCGGTAAGAAAGTCTGCAATGACAGGAATGTCTTCGTCAAGGAACAATTCAGGGGCATTATCACGCATCCGGATTATCGTTTCTACCCATTCATCTCTTGTTTTATTTTTATCCAGTATCCGGCTTACCGTATGGCACCTTGTACACCTGTCGATAAAGAGTAATTGGGCATTAGCATATTTTTTCTTTTGCGGGATGGCGGCTACAATATCCTTTCTTTTCCCGATGATTTCGTCAATGATCTGTGCGCCTTCTTCCTCGGTAATCCAGAGTTTGTTTTTATTCATCATCCGGGTGATGCAAATTCGCCATTCATTCTCAGTTTTGGGTTCAGTGAATACACGTTCAAGGGTATGGCATTTTGAGCATTTTTCATCATATAAAAATCCTGGGGGTTTATATTGAAATTTTTCAACAGTTTCCTGCGTTTGGCCACAGCATAAAGATAGAGACACAATCAGTGCCGTTAAAAATATGGGGGATTTTACCATAACTGTGGATTTTGCATTCATACCAATATCTTACACAACAATGCTCTGTTTGTATAATCTTTTCAAGAACCGGAGTATGATCAATCGGGTTTTTCTGAGTAATCAACATCCCGACAAAGTAGTTTGACACCCATAGTATATTATGATATTATCCCTCTGTGAAATAAAATAATTGTAACGACAAGCTCGCAATTATTTTGATGTTTAAGAATTTCCAAACTGGCAGCGTAACCGTCTTGATTGCGCAAATGAGAAAGTGGCCGAAGGCGGTCTAATTTTTTTATTCAAAAATGGAGAAGATGAGCCTTGGTAAAGGAAAATAGAGTTGTTATGGTAGGTTCCAGAGGCAGTAAACTTGCATTGATCCAGGCAAACTGGGTTATATCAGAACTTAAGCGATTAAATCCCGGCCTTGAATTTCAAATTGAAAAAATATCCACGAAGGGTGACAGGGTCACAAATGCACCCTTGTCGCGTTTAGGTGGAGTTGGATTATTTACCAAGGAACTTGAGGTTGCTTTAATCAAAGAAAAGATTGATATTGCCGTTCACAGCGCGAAGGACGTTCCGACGGAACTACACGAAGGATTGACCATTGGTGCAACACCCAAACGGGAGGACCCTCACGATGTCCTTATTAGCAGCAACAATGCCTCCCTGGAGAAACTCCCTGATAATGCACGCATTGGCACAAGCAGTCTTCGCAGAAAGGCTCAATTGCTGGCTTTCAGGGAAGATTACAAAATCCTGGATCTCCGTGGCAATTTGGATACGAGGCTGAAAAAACTTGAAGCGGAAGACCTGGATGCCATTGTCGTAGCCCATGCAGGGTTGCTCAGGATGGCTTATACCGGTCAAATCAGCCAAGTTATTCCGTTTGATATTATGTTGCCGGCAGTGGGACAAGGTTCGCTGTGTATCGAAATCCGCAAGGATGATACCCGCATCCAAAAAATTGTTTCAGACATTGATGATGAACAGACACGGATTGCCGTAGAAGCGGAAAGGTCACTTCTGGCAAAACTCCAGGGCGGATGCCAGGTACCTATTGGGGCGTATGCAGAGATTCAGGGAAAAGAAGTTTCTATTGAAGCGATCATCTGTACACTTGATGGCGACCATGCCATACGTGATAGACACAGTGGTCCTAAGAATCAGGCTGCGAAGGTTGGCAATGAACTTGCGCAAAGGATGCTGGAAAACGGCGGGATGAAGATTCTACATGAGGTGCGCAAGGCATTTCAAGGACGTATTGACCATATATAAACGAGTCGGAATTTACCTTATTCCAAATCTGCAAATTTTGTAGCGACGTATTTGGTATTATGAAAGTAAGGTAGAGCAAGTCATGTAGTGATCATCTAAATTAAGGTTCAGGTTACAAATGTGAACCCGCTAATAAGTGATAAAAAAAGCCCATGATGGTTAACCATCATGGGCTTTTTATTTTGTGAAATCGGTTTTAACTTTTATAAAAAACTAAAAACTGCTATTTCAGAGAAGCTTTTTCGATACGTCCTTCTCTTCGTAATCTGGCTGCTTCAGCCTGGATTTTGGTAAATTCCATCATCATAGGAGCCTGACCCCACCACCAGGAAACGTCCGGCTGTGCATGTGCAGTTCCTTTATAACCCTGGAGTTTGTACCAGAACCACAATCTGTTGTACATGTTCTCTATGTCCGATGGATTGTCCTGCTGCTGCAAGAACATACCGTAAACACCAAGGATCGGACCTACTACCGGGAACTTACCCTTGAGAGTCTTAAAGGCATTGTAAATGGGTTCACCGAGGAATGCCGGATTGAGTTGCTTCTCAATCCCATCGCTTAAGGGGTAGGGATCCCTATCGGCGGCGCTAGGATATAAAAAGCCATCTGCAATCAAATCCTCGACGACCTTCTGTGCCCTGTCTGCCAGGGTGTGTGCCTGGAACATAAACTCATCCAATGACTTCAAATAGGTATCGGCAAATCGATCACTATGGCACTTGGCGCAGACTTCTAACCAATATGACCTCTTTGCTACGTTTTCTTCAGAGTAGATATCAATCTTGTCGGCGATAAGCTTGATTCCATAAGGATAATCCTTCAGACCAGAGGTGTATTCCAGGTTCTTTGGCGGTACAGTTCCCATACGCCAGATACCCTTCATAACGGGGTTGTGGATGAACCGACCGTGTTTTTCATACATGTGACAGAACTGGCACGTTGGGGTGCGATAGTCCTTGCCTGGCCTTACCTCAGATAATGGCCTGTTGAAATCAAAGTGGTCTTCTTCTTTTTCATAAATGACGCCATGCTTTGATTCTCCATAGGATTCTGCGTCTGGATGGTCAGGACCCATGTGACAGGTTATACAAGCCTCCGGTTGCCTTCCCTCTGCAGCGCTAAACTTATGTCGTGTATGGCAGACATCGCATTTTTCAGCGCCAGAATGACATTGGTCACATCCATGTTGTCCATATAGATAACCCCTTCGTGCTGCCTCGGCATACCACGGTACAATGGTATTGGCCTCCCATGACTGGAGATGATTGGGACGACCCACCTCTCGTTCCCTTAAGAAATCATCGAATTGCGGTCTGTGACATTCGCCGCACACCTCTCCTGTTGGCATTCTGATCTGTTTTGTCTTTGTATCAGCATGACAGTCGAAACAATCAACTTCGTTCAAAACCCTGTTGGTGCGTTTCTCAATTTCGGCCGTTCTGGCAGACAGATATGGAGTGCTCTTGGGATTTTTATGTCCCGAGCTTCTCCAATCTCCCACCACGCCTGGGGTTGCTTCCTCATGGCATGTTACGCACAGATCTCTTCTCTCTTTTTCAATGAAGAGAGAATGATCCAGGTTCTTCATGGGTTCATAATGTCTGTTGGGCTGCCAGTACATATCCAACATCTGTGGCTTGAAATAGTCCTTGAAAGGACCTGATCCCTCTTTCAAACCGACGTTATCTTTGTAGGCAGCCCGATACCAATCGGGCGTCCCTTCGTATAAATCTGGCGGCGTCTCCTTCTTAGGTGGTTGTTCAGCAGCCCAAGCCATAGAAGTGAGCGCCATCACCGCAGATAAACAAAAACCTAACCCTAATTTTTTCATTTCATTAACCTCCGTATGGTCACCTATTAGATGTTATTTATTTTATTTGCTCGTTTCTTCTGGTTTAATGAGCGATATTACGTAATGGGTTAAATACCACCTTTGTTCGTCTGTAAGCTCTTTGGCAAAAGACGGCATGGGTGTGCCATTCAATCCTGTAGTAAATCTCAGGTAGACGTCTCTGGATGAGTTCCCACCCTTAAATTTTCCCGTTGTAAAATCAAAGGGTTTTATGGGGAACCCGAAATCGTCTTCCTGCTCTGCTGCACTGGGGCCGTCTCCACGCCCTTCAACACCATGACATTTCCAGCATTCCAGTTTTTCCTCGTAAATCTTCTTTCCATCTGCAACGGTCTTTTCTGTCGGTCTGACTTCCAATCCAACGTCAACAGGTGCCTCTGGCTTCCTTACTTCAAATGCCTCAGAGAAACTTTTGAGGAGAGGAATTACTGAAGTACGCTGTTCTTCCGTCAGGATGTCCCATGGGATCATGGTAGAATTTGGTACGCCATAGGAAATTGTTCTGTACATATCTTCATCTGTGGGGAGTGAACCACTTGGGGTTGTTCTGAACTTATAAGCACCCCTTGTAAAATCACGTGGTTTTGGAAGCATCGACCTTGCAAGAGGTCCGTCTCCCTTTCCTTCCTCACCATGACAGGGGCTACAATATTTCTTATAGGTATTTTTCCCCTCCTCTGTAACCTCCGTTGGTATAGTAAGTGCCTTAGCAGTTATAGGCGCAATACCTATTACCAGTGCTGCGCTTGCTGCTGCAGTAGCGCTCCATAAGCCAACCTTATTTAACAAAGCCTTATGTTTCATATTATGCCCATCCTCCTTTCTGATTGCGATTTTATAAACCTAACCGATTGTTTTAACCAATACAATTACTCGTTCATGTTCTAATATTGAGAATAAATAAATTCTATATTTGAAGTTTCTTTTGGATTTATTTTTACCTCCTTTTCTAGTTTACCTAACTCTTCATGCCATACCTGGAATTTATACGTACCGGGTGGAATATCACAAATTTCAAAATAGCCATTCTTGTCGGTTATGTCAAAGTATGGATTATCCAGAACGACAATCCATGCATACGATTTTTTATGAAGATCACAGGTTAGTTTAATAGTTTCCGGGTACTCAAATGTTTTTGATATTCTCTGTTTATAGGTTGTGCCAAGATTAAATGGCTGGTTTTTAATTGTCCTGGTATGGACAGTATGCAACTCTTCGTCTCCATTTAAGATGTCAATCGCAGTTCCTGATATGATTGCAGTAACATGAGGGATGAAGGTATTTCTCTGCTGGTCTATAATCGGGTGGATCGTTGGTATTACCTTTTTCTTACCGTGTGTAATATCCGTAATCGAAACAACGGCGTATTTAAGTCCATGGTTAACCATACTAACGATAAGTTTTTCAGTAGCAGTTTTAGAGATTTCTGGTAACTCCCATTCGGCATAAAGGTTTAATGACAATGTCGTTAAATCACCCATGTATTTCACGTTTCCAACAACAGTACCACCGTCTTTAACTTCTACTTCGGTATAATTATCTGCTAAGGTATCTTCTGAAGATATAACATTCCAATTTAAAAATCCGAAGAAGGCACAGAGAAGAAGTAATTGTTTCATCTATAAATCAGACTCTTCGCTTCTCAAAGAGTGGATATTGTTCCACTTTTCGAATGAGCGAGGCAGTTAGTGAATCTCCTTGTTGAAATGCATAAATTGAATTTTAATATATTTCCTGTAACTCATACAATTACAACCTCGTATAGCTGACAAAAACCGTTCCTACTTAGTAGCAAAAAGCAAAAAAAATTAAAATATCTTCTAAGTGGTAAATTTCAGTAATACTTAAAAATTAACAATACTTTTCTTTTTGTGCATAAATAACCTCATTGGGACATACGCAATTTCATAAATGAAATAGTGTTTTCATTTATAATTTTTGATTTCATTTGCCGAAACATAAGTTTCATGCTCATGAAAAGATAGACTTATTTTTTTAGATAACGTTGTAAAGGACTATCGGTTATGGCAAAGGTACCTTTATCAATATTCTTTCCATCGGCAAAGACGAGGTAACTGTACTTTCCATAGTGTGGAAGCTTGAATCCTACATTTTTAATCGTATC
Source organism: Candidatus Brocadiaceae bacterium (assembly GCA_030650655.1). Lineage (GTDB taxonomy): Bacteria > Planctomycetota > Brocadiia > Brocadiales > Brocadiaceae > Wunengus. The sequence continues at coordinate 1,466 of JAUSDH010000137.1, read as the reverse complement.
CGAACTGAGACCTAAAAATAAGGCAATGCCTTTATCTCTGTTCTTAGGGTTTCTGGATGTTACGAGAAGGGCGTTCCCAATATCACGGTATGGGACTTTATTAACCATAAACGAACCTTCCTCAATTGTAAAATCTTTGGGTAAATTATCGACAAATAATTTCGCAATCTTGTTCTCTGCCGGTCCACCCAGAATGAACAGGCTTTTTCGTATCATTTCTGTTTCCGTAACCTCGGTATCGGCCTTTATGACACCACTTTTTTCTCCTAAAAGGTCTGCTAGTTTTTTGTAGGCTGCCTGTAAAGCGCCTCCTCCGCCAGTCGGGTACACGATGACTTTTTCATTATCACCCAATATGAAATCTATCGTTGGTGGAATTTCCTCTCTGTGCAAACGCCGAAACACATTGCATTGGGGGTCTATGGCAATATGTATTGGTTGTGACTCATTTTGTATGATAACAGTGCTCGACGATTCTTTTAATTCTGTTACTGTGGAAAAATTTCCTCCGTCCATCTCCATTTCGATTGGCACAAAAAAACGATACGGTGTATCTTTTTGTATTATCTCTATCCTCGTCAACCAGCCATTGCTCGACTGAGTAACTTCAGTTTTGCCCAATTCGATAAAGGGCGCTCCTGTTCGGTTGATCCACTGCTCGAAGAACCAGGATAAGTCCGTTTTGCAGTCCTCTCCAAATATGTGCTGAATATCTTTCCAGCCGGCCCGTTGCCAAATTTTATCTTTGTAAACCCTTCTGAGTGACCGATAGAACAGGTCATCTCCGACCATTTGCCTTAGCATGTGGAATACCATCGCCGTCTTTCCATATCCAATGGCCTGAGTTGCCTGATCTCTTCTGCCGACAAATCTTTTTAAAGGCAGGTCGTTTTGCTCAGTTACGTAATTGGTATATTTTCTGCAAATATCCTTGCGGTAATCATTGGCTGATGTGCTATCCTTGAGCTCTTTATAATAGTAATCTGCCATGTAGGCGGTCAGCCCTTCACACCAGTTTCCCTGAGATTCTTCCACAAAGACCGAGTTGCCCCACCAATTGTGCAGAATTTCATGTCCCAGCGAGGTATCCACGATGAAGGGTAATTTTACAACGGTGCTCCCCAGCAGGGTAAACGAAGGCATGCCATATCCCGTCTGGAAAAAATTTTCGACAATGGCGAACTTTCCGTATGGATAATTCCCCAGGAGTTTCTGGTACATATCCAGATAGCGCTTTGTAGCGTTTATGTATGTTTCTACCAGACCTTGTTCCTCAGGGAAGAAATAGGCATAAATATCAATTCCGTCATGCTTGATACTCGTTATTTTATACCTTCCTGCTACCAGATGGCAATCCTCAGACACGTTTTTTTCTTCCCACGTTATATAATTCTTGCCGTTGTCAGCTTTTTTGCTCACAAGAGTACCCTGCGTCACGGCCTCATATCCAGCAGGCGTAGTAATAG
>JAUSDH010000023.1 GCA_030650655.1 Candidatus Brocadiaceae bacterium | reverse complement strand
CGCCCCTGTACGGGAATGGAAAATGACGCGTGACGAAGAGATCAGATATGCAGAGGAACACAACATCCCTGTAAAGGCAAAGATAAAGAGTCCGTATAGTACAGATGAGAATCTCTGGGGTAGAAGCATTGAATGTGGTGTGCTGGAAGACCCCTGGGCTGAACCGCCGGAGGAAGTCTATAAATGGACAAAAAGCTCAAAAGATGCACCGGACGCACCAGAATATCTGGAAATTCAATTTGAAAGGGGTGTCCCTGTGGCTCTTAATGATGAGGAGATGGACGGGGTGACCCTCATTAATACGTTGAATGCAAGGGGTGGTAAGCATGGTGTTGGCCGGATTGACCATCTGGAGAACCGGCTTGTAGGTATTAAATCCAGGGAAATTTATGAAGCCCCTGCTGCGGTTATATTGCATGCAGCACACAAGGCACTGGAAGGTATGGTTATGACAAAAGATGCCCTGCGTTTTAAGGACATCGTGTCTGCCCACTATGCCGATCTGATTTATAACGGGCTTTGGTTTTCCGCTTTCCATCAGGATTTGGTGGCATACGTGTTAAGCAGTCAGCGTCTTATAACCGGGACAATCCGGGTAAGATTATCGAAAGGGACGTGCACCGTGGTGGGGCGTAAATCACCCTTATCGCTGTATAGTGAAAAACTTGCTACCTATCAGAAAGAAGATACCTTTGACCACAGCGCAGCACTGGGATTCATTAAGATATATGGTTTACCTGTCACGATACAGGCGCAGAAGCAAATGGATGTCCTTGCAGGCAGGGAGGCATTGCATCTGGATTCGATCATGCCGCCGAAGGTTAAATCTATTGGGAAAACGGAGGCGGAGAAAAAAAGGTGAGAGAATGAAGGTATTGTTGTTGTTTCCCCCATCCTGGCATCCTTCGCAGCCCTATCTCAGCTTGCCATCCTTAACTGCATTTTTAAGACAGAACGGTATTTCCGAAGTTAGACAGAGAGATTTGAATATTGAGTTGCTGGACATACTCCTCACCAAGAAGGAATGCGGTGAGTTTTATCAAAGGATCATTGATAAAATAAAAAGTATGGACAGGACTTCTGTTCACTCTTCGCAGTATCAGGAAAAATACCATGCCCTGGTTGACGCTGTGGAATCAATTCCTGCATTAATGGATAAAGTAGAAACGGCGAAAAACACCTTGCGGTCTGAGGGTTTTTATGATCTTGAAAGGTATATGGAAAGTGTTCATATCGTCAATGAAGCCCTGAGAAATATGTCCGCGCTGTATTATCCTTCATCAATGACGTCGCTCAACAATGACATGCGGTATTCTGTGTATTCATCCCAGGATATTTTTAAGGCGCTGGATGAGGAGGAGGAAAACATCTTCCTCAACCTTTATAAGAAGCACATTCTTTCTTCCATCCTGGAGTTTTCGCCAAATGTGGTGGGTATTTCCATTACCAATACTTCACAGATCATCCCAGGACTAACTCTTGCAAAATTAATAAAGAATCAGCACAAGGAAACCCACATTACCGTAGGTGGCAGTGTCTTTACAAAGCTTATTGAAAATATAAAAAAAGTAGATGATCTGTTTTCGATTGTGGATAGCTTTATTGTTTTTGAGGGAGAGCATGCCCTGCTGGAACTGGTAGGGCAACTTGATAGCAAGAGGGATTTTAAAAAGGTGCCTAATCTGATTTATCGGGAGAACGGCGTTACAAAGATCAATGAACCGTTTTATGCAGAAGATTTAAATAAACTGCCAACGCCTGATTTTGATGGTTTGCCCTTAAAACTTTACCACGCGCCTGCGTCCGTTTTACCCATTCAGACATCGAGGGGGTGTTACTATGGGAAATGTTCCTTTTGTAACCTGCATCTGGACCACAGGAATTTTCGTTTACGTCAGACGGAACTCATCATGGAAGATATTTGGACACTTTCTCAAAAATACCACACGCCGTATTTCTTCTTTACAGATGAGTCAGTTCCCATCAATAAATTGAGAGAGATATCTCAAGGGTTGATTGAAAAACAATGGGATATAAAATGGATGGGCGGGGTGCGGTTTGAGAATTCCCTCGATGCCGATTTATTGGAAAAGATGCACGAGTCGGGATGTCAAAAGCTGGTGTTTGGTTTGGAATCATATAATCAGCGTGTACTGGATTTAATGAAAAAGGGGATAAAGACCGATATCGTAAAAAGGGTGCTGGCTGCGTGCTTAAAGGCGGGTATTGCATTTCATCTCTATATAATAGTTGGGTTTCCAACAGAAACGGAAAAAGAGGCTATAGAAACGCTTGATTTTGTGCTCCAAAAAGAATATCTGAATTCGCCCGGTTTTTCCTGTTTACCGTCCTTATTTGGAATGGAGAAGGATTCTCCGATTACCCACAGTCCTTCAGAATATGGGCTAAGAAGTATCATGTCACCCAGGGGTGAGGATTTGGGATTGGGTTATTTCTATGAGGTGGAACAGGGGCTGTCCCCGGAAGAAGCCGAGGAGATGTATTATTATATTATTGAACGATTAAGTCAGGAACTATGCCCCTTCCCCTATAATTATTCTTTATCGGACGGCTTGCTTTATATTACCCGCATAAAACAACAGAATAATATAAGCAGTCAGGATAAAATAAAAGTAGTGAATGCCTGATCTGAACCAATTGGGGAATCTGTTGCACAGAGGATAATTTCCATCTCAACTAAGTAAGATGATAAAGAAAATGCTATCATTAAGATCAATTAAAAACAGGTTAATACTGATACTTTTGTTATGTTCATTTATGCCATTGTTGTTGTTGCGCTTTATGGCATTTCCCAAGGCACAAAAGGATTTGGAAGAGGCTTTGATAAGTAACCTGGAGGGAGTGAAACAAAAACAGGCAGAAATTGTAAAGATGTGGTTTGACGAAAGAAAACATGACGCGAAGGTTGCCAGTAGAAACATATCTGCTGTAATGGGACAAAGCATAAATGAAAAAATTAATAACTTTTTAAAGTTGAATGATTATATTGAAATGCTCAGAGCGGAACATAAATATGAGGATGTGTATATTACTTCCCAGGATGGAACAGTACTTGTGGCTACTGGAAAAGAATGGGTTGGTTCCAATCTTATGAGTCGTGATTATTGCAGAGAGGCGTTGAACGGACACGTTTTTATATCAAAGATACAGTATTTTGTTCGAAATGAAGGTGAAAATAAAAAAGGTGACGCTGAATCTCCAGTGATGTTTATATCCGCGCCACTGATAGATACCGACAATTTTACCGTTGGAGCAGTCATTCTTAGAATGGATACAGTACATCTTAGTACCATTATGAAAAGTGCAAAATTGGGAAAGACAGGAGAAACGTTCCTTATTGATAGGGAAGGTATTATGCTCACGGAGTCGCGGTTTGCAGATGAGTTAAAAAAGAAAGGTTTAATTCGGCAAAGGACAGCGTTAGAGTTGCGGATAGTAAATCCACACACGGAAAAGCTTACAGACGGTGCTCAAAAATGTCTGAGTGGTAAAGAAGGATACAACGCGGAAGGATATAAAAATTACGACGGGAGTAAAGTCCTGGGCGCATGGTGTTGGGTTCCAGAGTATGATTGTGGTTTATTAGCACAGATTGATATCCGTGAAGGATACGGAGCGGCTTACAGTTTGAAAAAGTTTGTTCTTTCAGCGCTATTGTTATTGGCATTCCCTTTAATACTGGTTGCATTTTATTTTGGAAGAAGGATTTCAGCTCCGATCTTAAATATAACCGATGCGACAAAAAAGATTACCAGTGGCGATTTGGGTCAGCGGGTAAAAGATAGTGGCAAAAGTGACGAGATTAGCGGACTGGCTAAGGCATTCAATGTGATGGCAGAATCTCTTGAGGAAAAAACGATTAAATTAACAAGATATACGACAAATCTTGAGAATATTGTCAGAGACAGAACCCTTGAATTACAGTCAACGACTAATTTTTTGAATAGTATCTTAGCAGGTTCTACCGAATATTCGATTATTGCAGAAGATTTGAACGGCAATATCCTTGCATTCAATAAAGGGGCAAGTCTCATGTATGGCTATAATCCTGAAGAAGTGGTTGGAAATGCCAACGTTCGGATTCTTCATCTGTACGAAGATGTGAGGTCGGGAAAGTTAGAGCATATCTTAGAGGTGGCACGCAGGACAGGCCGATATGAGGGAGAAGTAATGAGAAGGAGAAAGAACGGCGAGGTCTTTCCTGTGCATGTTACTTTTACATCACGACGCGATGAAAATGGTCGACCCATTGGTTTTGTAGTAATATCAAAAGATATCACGAAAGAGAAGTTGGTAGCACTGGAAAAGGAAATTGTAAATAATGTTAATAAGTTGATTGCATCGGGTCTGGATATAAAAGAAGTTTACAAGAATATTTATCTGGAGTTGAAGCGTATTATTGATTTTACCTGGTTAGGTGTGGCGTGTCTCATAGATGGTGCAGAAATTACCGAGGATTCCAATATTGTTGATGGAGTATTATCGATGGATTGGCTGAATACCAGCCAGTACCCATTTCATGCACTGGCGCAGAGTTTAGCTGTTAAAAGTGGCGAACCTGTGCTTGTCACAGATACGCTTGATAAGAAGTATACGATCGATCAGGAACTATACAAAAAAGGGATATGCTCTTATCTCTGTTTTCCTTTGAATTCGAAAGGAACCCCAATAGGAACTATTACCCTGGGGAGCAAAAAAAAGGATGCATTTACAGGAATACATTTTGATTTGTTGAATCAAATTACGCCGCAATTAGCCATTGCTATCGAGAATACGAGGCTCTTTGTGTCCATACGGGAATCGGAAAAAAAATATAGAGATTTGGTGGAAAATGCACCAGAAATGATTCATGAGATCGGTCATGAGAGAGAATTCATGAATGTAAATAAGACGGAATTAAATAAATTAGGGTATTCCTTGGAAGAAATGAGGCGGATGAAGCTTGAGGATATTGTTCCGGTTGATTATCGAGAGGAAATAAAGAGACATTTTAAACATATTATAGTAACAGGAAGCAGTGAATTAGAAACCGTGTTTCTGACAAAATCGGGGAAGGAAATCAACGTCGAAATCAATGGAACCGCTCTTTATAATAATAAAACAGGGGAATGTATCTGCGCGAGGGCATTTGTGCGGGACATTACAGAGAGAAAGAAGATGGAGGAGCAGGTACGTCGGTCAGAAAAATTAGCCTCGATGGGCGAACTGGCCGCTGCGATTGCCCATGAGATACGAAATCCACTTGGGGCGATATGCAATTCCGTAGGGATTTTGGATACGCATTTAAAATTGACAGGTCAGAATAAGGATTTATTAGAGATGATTGTAGGGCAGTCTGAGAGATTGGACAGGATTATCAAAGATTTTCTGACCTTTGCCCATCCGCGAGAACCATACTTCTCTTTACATGACATTCGTGAAGTGATTAAAAATACCATTTTCCTGTTAGAGCAAGATAGCCGGTTTACGGACAAGATAGAAATGAAGGAAACCTACGAGAGCATATTGCCAAAAGTTTACATTGATACTGATTTAATTCACCAGGTATTATGGAACCTATTCGTAAATTCTTTGGATGCCATGCCTGATGGTGGACAGATCAAGATAATGGTAAGAAAAGCAACTTTGTTTTTAAGGGACGCTGTAGAAATCGTGATATCAGATACCGGGACAGGCATACCACCCCATGAGTTAGACAAGATATTTGAACCTTTTCATACTACGAAATCAGAAGGAACAGGTTTAGGACTCTCCATGGTCCAGCGTATTATTGACGACCATGGAGGTACCGTTGATGTTAAAAGCAAGGAAGGCAAGGGAACAACCTTTTATATCAAACTACCTGTTGGAAACGAAAAATTGGCAGTTTAGAATAACCTTTTAGTGGGATAATCAAGCATATGGAAGACGGTAAAATTCTTGTTGTGGAAGATCAGGATGCCATGAGAGAATCACTCGTGATTGCATTTAAAGACGAGGGGTATCAGGTTGAGGGTGTTGCCAGTGGAGAAGAGGCTATTCAGAGATTGAATAGTAATAATGTATATGACCTGGTTGTTACAGACCTGAAGATGAAAAAAGTGGATGGTCTGGAAGTACTCAAGGCTGTGAAGAATGTAAATTCATCCACTGAAGTGGTACTCATTACGGCATACGGTACCATTGGCACAGCGGTTCAGGCGATTCGGGACGGGGCATATGATTATGTAACCAAACCTTTCCGTCACCAGGAAATCCTGAAAGCTGCAAAAAAGGCAATTGAAAAGAAGATGCTGAAAGACAGGGTCAGATACCTTGAAGGGGAAATTAGAGATAAATATAAATTTGAGGGTATTGTGGGCAATTCAAATGCGATGTTAGAAGTACTGAAAATAACTTCACATGTGTGTCGTACGGAGAGCACAGTTCTTGTGACAGGCGAGAGCGGGACAGGGAAAGAATTGATTGCCAGGGCAGTTCACTACAATAGTCCTCGAAAAGACGGTCCGTTTGTTGTGATTAATTGTGGTGCATTGCCTGAAAACTTACAGGAAAGCGAACTGTTTGGACACGTGAAAGGAGCTTTTACGGGAGCTATCAGGGATAAAATGGGGTTGTTCCAAGAGGCCCAAAAGGGGACAGTTTTATTAGATGAGATCGGGGAGACGTTGCCTTCTACGCAAGTAAAACTCTTGAGATTTCTGCAGGATGGAGAAATCCGCCCTGTTGGTGGAAATAAATCGATATTTGTGGATACGAGGATAATTGCCGCTACGAATGAAAATTTGGAAAAAGCTGTGGAGTCGGGAAAGTTTAGAAAAGATCTGTTTTATCGGATCAATGTAATACGTATTCATATTCCTCCTTTGAGGGAACGAAGGGAAGATATTCCGCTTTTAGTGGAGTATTTTTTAGAGAAAATTTTAGAAAAATTTAAAAAGGGCAAAAGGGTGTTCTCTGAAGAGGCGATGTACGCATTTATGAATTACGATTGGCCAGGTAACATCAGGGAACTGCAGAATATGATAGAAAGAGCAGTTGCATTGTCTAAAAGCGAGATAATAAATGTTGATGAACTTCCGCTTCCAGTTCCCGTGGAGGAATTTGCCGCACTTTCCAGAAATCCGTTAGATGATGAGAGGAAGAAATCATTTATTGTTACAACCCTTGCTGAGCAGGAAAAAAACGCCATTATTGAGGCCCTGAATAAATACGGTGGCAATCAAACAAAGGTTTCACAAGTGCTTGGAATATCCACAACGACACTTTGGAGGAAGATTAAAAAATACAGGATTAAATCACAACACGAAATCTCAGACAATATTGATAATTAATTTCATACTGAAACCACTATTGCATATTGGAATATTTTATATGAATAGATAAAACGCCGTTTATTAAGAGTGTCAAATATAATAGTTTTAATAAGATGTTGATTGAATACCACTTATGTGAAATATGAGTGGTATTTTTTTTTCATGCCGATGTTGGTATATTTTTCGTTACTATAGAATGCCAGAAAGTAAAATTTATACCTTGCTTGCCTTACAAGACCTTAGAGCAAAAAGATAGTTTATTCTTTCAAATCGTCTCTCAAAGTAAGACGAAAAACCTTATGTAGCAAATAATATCTTTTCTGTCTTGGGTTAAACACCTTCTGAAGCGTGCTACTAGATTATAGGGAGGTAGAAAGGTCTTGGCGGATGTTCAAGAAAAGAAAAACTACAGAGGTTAAAAAAGTTATAGACGTTAAGTTTGAAGTTAAGGAAGATTTAGAAGAAGATAGAGAAGGTTGTTTAACACATTTATCAGGGTTTTTTAAAGGGTCTTCAAATGGGGAGAAGAGAAAAATGCCGGTAATGGATGGAATAAATAAGTTTCGTGTGTATGTAAAGAAGTTGCCCAGGGCGCCGCATCCTCCGGTTCCTGCGAGGGAGGTGTGGCTTTCTTTGTGGGGTGCGTTTTTGGGGGTAGGATTTACAGCATTGCTTGCTTTTTTCTGGAAATGTCCAATGTTATTAGGGCCGTTTGGTGCCAGTGCCGTGTTGATTTATGGCGCTTATAAGGCGCCTCTTGCGCAGCCGAGGAATGTCCTGATGGGGCATTTTTTGGCGGCATGCATCGGTGTGTGCGTACATGATTTCTTCGGTGCCACGTTTTGGTCTATCGCCCTTGGTGTTTCTCTTGCCCTTGTGCTTATGGTAGTGACTTATTCAATCCATCCACCTGCTGGTGCAACAGCATATGTGGCAGTTCAGACCGGTGGATTGGGTGTTGGTTATATGTATATCTTGAACCCGGTCCTCTTAGGCGCTTTTATTCTGTTGTTAATCGGCGTGATTTTCAATAAGCTTGGGAAAAGAGATTATCCAACACATTGGTGGTAAAAAATGTATGATAGGCAACGGAGAGGTCTGATATTTATGAACTTAGACGTACAATTTTTGTTAAATTACGGAGAAAAATAATGTTTATCTCGATTAAAAATCGGCTTGTTTTCTTACTGATCATATTTACGTTAATACCATTTGTTTTGCTAAGGATTGTGGCCTATCCAAGGATACAGTCAGATCTTCAGGATGTCTTGATACGAAACCTCGACGGCATTGGGCATAAGCAGTCAGAACTGGTCACAACCTGGATACACGAAAGGATGAAGAATACCCGTGTGATTGCAAATAACCCGTTGATGGCTAAATGTGCAAAGATTACAAGAGAAGACAAGGACTATGCAGATATCGTCCAATATCTTGAAGTAGTAAAAAGTGAGTATGTTTTAAATGGTGTGCTTGTTAGTAATGATAAGGGATTGGTAACAATCGCTTCATCTGGAGAAAGCGTAGGAAGTGATATTTCAGAGATGGATTATTTTAAGCAAGCGGTACAAGGGAATACCTTTGTATCAGGTATTATTCCATCTGAGATCCCCCTTGTAAATGAGTTCGGAGAGAAGGAACTTGGTATGCCAACCATGTTTGTTTCAACGCCGCTAAAAGATAGGGAAGGGGTTGTTATTGGCGTTGTTTCTTTGAGAATTGATGTGAATGCGCTGAACGAATTGATGTTGAGTCTTAAGTTGGGGAAGACAGGCGAGACGTATCTCGTGAATAAAGATGGATACATGATCACAGAATCAAGGTTTGCAGTGCATCTGAAAGAGATGGGGTTAGTGAAAAAGAGATGCACATTGGAATTGAAATTGATTAGCAGAGAGACAGGTGAGTTGACTACTGGAGTTAAGCAGTGTGTTGCTGGCAATAATGGCTTCGATGCGAAAGGTTATAAGGATTACAGCGGTATCACAGTGTTGGGAGTATGGAGGTGGCTGCCGGAGTTCAATTGGGGTGTTATGGCAGAAATTGACAGAGATGAAGGTTATGGAGCTGCCTATAATCTTAATTACATAGTAAGTTCTATATTGCTGGTGCTGGCATTCCCGATAGTGCTGGTGGCTTACTTTATCGGTAGAAAGACTTCTATACCGATTATTAAGCTGAAAGAAGTAACTGAGAAGATGGCGTCGGGGGATTTAACTCAACGAGTAGATATAAAGAGAGAAGACGAGATTGGCGTATTGGCAAATTCATTTAACGCCATGGCAAAGTCCCTGGATGAGAAGACGAAGGAGATAGCGGCGTCAGAGAAACGATACAGGGAATTGTTTGCCTCTGTAAAGGAAGGTATCTATCAATCAGAGCCTGGTGTGGAGGGTGTGTTTACCTTTATTAACAAGGCTGGCGCCGAGTTGTTGGGATACAGCAGTCCGGAAGAAGTAATCGGGACGAAGGTGAAGAATATATATGTGGATCCGGAAGACAGGAGAAGGCTTTGCGAGAAACTCGAAAAAGACGGTGTCTGGAGGGAATTTGTATCACTTTGTAAAAGAAAAAATGGCGAGAGTTTCTATGCAGAGCGTACAAGCAATTTGTTAAGGGACGAGAAAGGGAATCCGGTTACTATTTACGGAGTAATTCGTGACATCTCGGAAAGAAAAAAGGTGGAGATGGAGATTGTCGAATCCGAGAAGAAATACCGCTTATTGTTCAATTCATTAAAAGAAGGTGTTTATCAGTGTGAACCAGAAGTGGATGGGGCGTTCACGTGGGTCAATCAGGCAGGCGCTGAGATGCTTGGTTACAAATCTCCGGAAGAGGTGATTGGAACGAAGGTGAAGGACATTTATGTAAATCCGGATGACCGCAAAAAATTAGTTGAAAAGTTATCCACAGATGGAGCATGGAAGGGTTTTGTGTCTTTCTGTAAGAGGAAGAACGGAGAGCGCTTTTATATGGAGCGGACATCCAGTCTGGTTACCGATGAGAAAGGTAAACCTATCAGTATTGAAGGAATATTTAGAGATATTACGGCGCGGAAGAAACTGGAGGAGGAACTGGAGGAATCAGAAAGGCATCACAGGCAGTTGTTGAACTCGTTGAAAGAGGGTATATATCAGTGTGAGCCTACCGAAGACGGGGTATTTACGTGGATTAATCAGGCAGGGGCAGAGATACTCGGTTACAGTTCATCCGAAGAAGTTATCGGTACGCGAGTAAAGGATGTGTATGTTAACCCCGATGATCGAAAAGAGTTGGTTGAGAAGTTGGAAAAGGAAGGAGTATGGAGAGACTTTACCTCATATTGCAAGAGGAAGAACGGTGAGCGGTTTATCTCTGAAAGGACGTGCAATCTCGTGCGTGATGAAAACGGTAAGTCGATTAGAATTGAAGGTGTATTTAGGGATATAACGGAAAGGTAAAGTATGTATTTAAATGAATTAGAATACACTGAACGAGGAGTAAAAAATTATGGGAAATGAGAGCGTTAAGGGTTTATCCGTCAATGCAAAGACCCTGATTCTTATATTGTTGTTTGTGAATGTTGGGTTTGCATCAAAGATGATCAATAAATATTATTCGATGAAAGAATCAGGATATATCAGGGAACAAACTTTTCGTGAGCAATTGGAGCAAAGGGTGATGAAATCTTTTGGTTCTATGGAAGAAATGAGTAAAATGATCGCTGACATTACGCGGCAAAAAGAGGAGGCAGAGAAGGTCGCAGGTTCTGTTAGAGAACAAGACGAACAGTTAAAGCTTGTAAATAAAAAACTCGAAGATGCAAAGGTAAAACTGGACGAGGAAAAGGCGCGATTGCAAAAGGAGATATGGGAACGAGAAGACTCGCTCTCCAAAGCAAAGAAGGCGATGGGTGACAAGGATTATACTATCAGGGAACTTATGAATAATTTAGAAGTTGCAGAAAAGGAAACGGCTGCTCTGAAGAAACAGCTTGAAGAACATTCAAAAACACCCGGTGACTGGAGCCTCCCACATCAATAAGATGATAATCATGGTAATTTATGAAAGATTTTTATGCCAAATATTTTGATTATAGAAGACCAGGAAAAGATTAGAAAGTTGTTGTTGGGCGCCTTTAAGCGGGAGAATTATAAAACGTGTGATGGAACAGATTGGGAAAAAGCTGTAGAATTTCTTAATAAAAATGTCTATGATCTCGTAATTGTTGATCTGGAAGTAAAGTCACCAGCGGGTTTCGAGATGCTGAAGATAATTAAGCTTACGAATCCCAATGCAGAGATTGTGACGATTTTCAATCCGAATGAGTATGATAAGAACCATATAATCCGTTGTGGTGTGTATGACTATGTCTTGAAGCCATTCTTGCTGAGAGACGTTGTAGGTACCGGGAAAAAGGCATTAGAGAAAAAGCAATTGTCTGATAAGGTGCGAAATCTGGAGCAAATCAGGGATATGGATAAATTTGCCTTATCGTAGAAAAGTGGGGAAATGGGATTTTTCGAACTAAGATGTATTTTTTTATAGTGAAAAGGAAAGGGGGTGTATTAAATAATTAAAGAGATTTTAAGGAAGTTGGATGTTTAGAAGTATAGAGTGGAGAGGAGATATGAGGTGCAAGCAAAATGGTGTGTTGATTGGAAAATGATCTTCACAACAACATTTTAGAGGAGAACAATTAATGTTATATACTGCGAACGTAGATGCAATCGCGGCGGTGTCTCTCAAGAAAGCCACGGCTATGAAACACAGCCTGACTGGTTTCTTGACACTTTCTGTGATGGCTGGTTTTTATATTGGATTTGGCGTTATTCTGGCATTTATTTGTGCCGCACCCGTAGCGGCAATAAACCCAGGCATAGGTAAAATAGTTGCCGGCGCAACGTTTGGTATTGCGTTGTCTCTAGTAATTATTGGTGGAGCCGAGTTGTTTACCGGATATAACTTGTTGATATTTAAGGGTACCTTGAGGGGTACGGTTACGTTTGGCGATTCTATGTTGGGTTGGTTTTGGACTTACATAGGTAACTTAGGCGGGTCGATGCTTTTTGCGCTTATGATTATTGCAGCTGGTATATTTGCCCCTGATCCCTGGAAGTCATTTTTACTTAAGGTGGCAACATATAAAAGTAATGGGCCATGGTGGGAGCTATTCTTCAGGGGTATCTTCTGTAACTGGCTCGTATGTCTGGCTATATGGTCTGCTTTTAGGTGCACGAGTGATTCTGGCAAGTTGATTATGATCTGGTGGTGCTTATTCGCTTTCATTACGACGGGTATGGAACACAGTGTGGCGAATATGACGATATTGACGATTGCAAATTTACTGCCTCACGATCCAGCAGCGATTTCATGGGGTAAGATGTTTGGCCATAACCTTGTCCCTGTTACCCTTGGCAATATTGTGGGTGGTACATTCTTCGTCACATTCCTCTATTGGTTTGCAACTGCAATGGATGAAAGAGGAGCGAAGCGGATGGAGGCTATAAAGGGCGGTTCTGGCGCTGGTGAGTTACCACGGGCCGGCGGTTCTCCAGAAGAGATCAAAGATGTTAAGGTGAAAATGAGGTCGTAATTTTAGCAGCTATTTAGATGTATAGGAATTTTCAATCTGGTAGGGGCAATTCGTGAATTATCCCTGCAACAAATAGAAATAGTGCTCAAAGACCTGGTTTAGAAGTTTTTATAGAAAGGGCCAGTTTGTTATGACTGGCCCTTTCTATTTGTCTGAGATATGGTAATAGTATATAGCTCACCGCAGAGAACGATGAGATTGCAGAGGCCGTTAGTTAAATAGTGTTTGAACGAAAACTAGCAATAATGTCATTTCGAGCGGAGCGAGAAATCTTTTGGCCATTGAAATTGTAGGGTTTACAGATTTCTCCCGGAGCCTGCCCTGAGCGAAAGATTTCTCGTGACTTCGCTCCCGAAATGACAAAATTATGGGTTTTCGTTCATACGTCAGTTATTACTTGATGCCTCGCCTATTGCATAAAGTTTCCCGTCGTTAGAGCCAATGTAAATGGTGCCATCGGCGTCTATAGTAGGTGATGATTCTATGGCATCTCCAGTTTCAAATATCCATTTCACATTTCCATCAGGATAGAAGGCATACAGTTTTTTGTCTCTGGAACCGATGTAGATTGTACCATCTGCC
>JAUSDH010000012.1 GCA_030650655.1 Candidatus Brocadiaceae bacterium | reverse complement strand
CTTGCAAAACAGGGACTGATTTCAGTAAAGGAGCTATGGGTTGCGATACATTATCCACAATGAACCGCCGGATGCGGAGCCGCATGTCCGGTGGTGTGGGGATTGGGAGGCGTTAATCTACGACCTCCCGATTACCCGATTATAACAAGTTCTTTATTCCGTTATCATCAAGTAACCTTGAGGAGTGATAAACAGTAAGTATCTCTACTAATTCACCTCTTATTCTATAAATTATCCTGTAATTACCAATAATTATTTCTCTGATTTCTTTACGATTTAATTCTGGCACAACTCGTCCAGATTCAGGAAATAATTCTAACCGGTCTACTGCCTCGAAAACTTTTATTGTAAACATCCGTGCGTAGTAATTTGAATCTTTTGTAATAAAATTTGCTATAGCTTCAATATCTTCTAAAGATTGAGGAGTCCATTTTATTTTAGCCATTTTTCCATTTTCTCTTTTGCTTCCTCATGAGAAATACATTGGCCTTCATCTGCCTGTTTAATGCCTTTTTCAATTTTTGCAAGTAAATATAATCTCTCCATTGCTTCTTCAAGAGTAGTTTTTTCTGGTAAGTCACGTAAACTGTCAATTATCTTTTTCTTATCTAAAGCAAACATTTTCTCGCCTCCTCTTTTTTTGTTTTTGTTATAACATTCATTTTTATCTTTATTCTACAATTGTCAGCGTATTATCGGATAGCATAGCGGACGCCAAAGGGGATTGCCCGCCAAAACCACAGGAATTGATACATATGTCCTTACTTATCTACCCCGCAGCAAGCTCAGGTGCGGCTCCTTGAAGGAATAGAGGCTGTGGACGGTGCCTTCCGCCTGGGCAGATGGTGAGCGCATTTCAAAGCGGAGTGTGCCTTCGTATATTCCCTTATGAAGTTCCTGAATGCTTTTGCATCCAAGCTCTTGCAATGAATGGAGCAAGCTTTGCATCAGATATTGAACAAGATGGATGACTGAGCCCTTATCCACAACCGTACCGGTAACGCCCTGCGCAACTTTTATCCGGTCTTCAACGGCGAGGTATCTCTTTCCTCCCCCTTTTTCCATGGCTTCATGAGATGCCATACCTCGGTATTTTTTAACGCGTACGCCGCCTTCATAAAAATATTCGCCCGGAGATTCACTGGTACCGGCAAGTAAACCGCCCATCATAACGGCGCTGGCGCCGAGGGATATCGCCTTGACAACATGTCCTATATGGGCTATACCACCATCCGCTACAACAGGGATATTCGCGTATTCTTTAGAGAACTTTGCCGTGTGATAAATTGCAGAACCTTGCGCCCTTCCAACTGAAAGGGTGTCCTGTGTAATACAAATCGAGCCGCTCCCCATACCAATACGAAGTGCATCAACGCCGGCACCAATCAATGATTTACACTGTTTGGCTGTAACGACATTCCCTCCCATTACCTCAAGGTGCGGATATGTTTTTTTGATGTATTTGATCGTATTGATTTGGAAGATAGAATCACCCTGAGATGCATCGATTACGATAACATCCACATCTGCCTTGGCCAGTTCTGCCAGACGTTCTTTATCTTCTTCTCGTGTAGAAAGTGCAGCCCCTACGAGCAGTTGTTTATCCTTGTTTTTAGAAGCAAATGGGAAGTCCTCATTTTTCAGCAAATCCGTACGACTCAGGAGAGATACGAGACGGCCTTGTTTATTGACAAGCGGAAGCTTCCCCTTTTTGCTTTCCTTGAGTATCTTATTCCCTTCTGCCAGAGAAATTCCGGTTGGCGCGGTAATCAACTGGGTGGTCATCACCTCTCTTAATAATTTAGTTCGGTCTCCCTCAAAGTCAATATCCCTCTTTGTTACAATTCCTACAAGTTTCGAGTTTAATGTACCATCTTCGGTAATGGGGATACCTGAAAAACCGTGCGTTTCTTTAAGCATATCCACATCCCGAATAGTGTGGTTTGGGCTGAGCACGACAGGGTCGGTAATAAATCCATTTTCGAATCTCTTGACACGGCGTACCTCTTTTACCTGTTCATCAATGGTGTTATTGTAATGGATAATGCCAATACCTCCCAGCAGTGCCATACAGATCGCCATCTTTGATTCGGTCACCGTATCCATAGGAGAACTCACAAGAGGCCTTTTGATCTTTATATTGCGGGTAAGGCTGGTTTCAAGAGTGATTGCATCAAGCGTAAAATCGATGTGGCCTGGCAGCAGGATAAAATCATTATAGGTGATACCCCCTTGACCTTCAAAAAATGTCTTCGCATCCAGTCCGTTGGGTGACATAACTTTTTTATTACCTCCGATCATTTGTAAATTTCAAGTGTTCCAATATCATGGTAAATTACCGTTTCTTTATCTTCTTTTTGCTGGTTCAATCGTCCTCGATTGAACCCAAACATTCGGCTTTTGCATGTATGGTATTTGTTTAAACCCCATAGCCTGGTTCAAAATATGTGGTTCAATCTGCAAGATTGAACCAGCCCTGGCAATTCAAAGGAGGGGCACAAAATCTTGTGCCCCTGCAAGTTGCAATAAATAAGGTCGCCAAAGGCCTAATTTTAAAATAATTATAACATCATATAGGGATCAACATCAACTATTGCTTGTACACTTTTTGACGGTTTCAGCATATCTGAAATGCCTTGAAGGGCATCATGAATGTTGTTGTGGTTCTGTGCCTTTAACAGGAGATGCCACCTGAACATATCATTAATCTTCGTTACGGGTGCAGGTGACGGTCCGAGTATTTCCAGTTGGTTTCCATTTGTTTTTGTTATTTCTTTTAGTTTCTCGGCAACGACGAAAGATTTTTCCTTCGCTTTATCTTCCTTTTGGCTGCGGAAGACGATCCGGGCTAATTTACCAAAAGGAGGGTAATTCAATTGTTTTCTGTACTCCAGTTCCTTTTTTGCAAATCCTTCATAATCATGGGCTGCAGCATACGTGATGCTGTAATGCCTGGGGTTAAACGACTGTACAATGACCCTGCCTCCCTTTGTCCCTCTGCCCGTACGTCCCGCAACCTGTGAGATGAGTTGAAATGTGCGTTCACTCGCCCGGAAATCGGGTAGGTTCAGTATTGTATCGGCAGAAATTACGCCCACCAGGGTAACGTTGGGGAAATCCAGCCCTTTTGCAATCATTTGTGTGCCGAGCAATATCTGAACATCTCCCCGTTCGAATGAGGTCAGCGCCTTTTCGTGGGCGTTGCGCGCCCTCATGGTATCACTGTCCATCCGGAGAATTTTGTATTGAGGAAACTTGGCTATAATTTCGTCCTCAATTTTTTCAGTGCCAAACCCGCGGTAGTTGATATTGCCTGCCATGCAGTCCGGACATGATTCCAGGGGAGGAGCTTCTGCGTGGCAATAATGGCACAATGCCATGTTTAATTTTTTGTGGAAGGTCATTGGAATGTCACATTTCCGGCATTTTAATACGAATCCGCAACGTTTGCAGTTAAGATACAGCGCAAATCCCCTGCGATTTAAAAACAAGATCACCTGTTCCTTTCGGGAAAGTGCCTGGTTCATGTAATATGCCAGCCGTTGAGAAATAATATGGTGACCCCTCCGTTTGCGAACCTCTTCGCTCATGTCTACGATCTCGATTGGAGGAAGTTGTTGATTACCGATTCTTTTGGAAAGGACGATCTTTTCATACTTTCCGGTTATGGTGTTGTAATATGTTTCGAGGGAGGGAGTAGCTGTTCCCAATATAACCATGGCATTTTCATACGCAGCCCTCAGGATTGCGACATCTCGTGCGTTATACCGTGGGCTATTTTCCTGTTTGTAGGTGTTCTCATGTTCTTCATCAATAATAATCAATCCGACATTTTTCAAAGGTGCGAATATGGAAGAGCGAGCGCCGATGACAATGTCTACCTTGTCTTCCTTAATATCATTCCACTGCGAATAATGG
This sequence comes from Candidatus Brocadiaceae bacterium, assembly GCA_030650655.1. Classification (GTDB taxonomy): domain Bacteria; phylum Planctomycetota; class Brocadiia; order Brocadiales; family Brocadiaceae; genus Wunengus. Next base: position 4,201 of record JAUSDH010000012.1, on the reverse strand, counting down.
AAAGTACCCAGAAGGTGACTATGCAATATGGCCACGTTGTTAAACCTTGCTTTTATGCGTTGAATAGTCTGTGAGGTAAGAGATATTTCCGGAACAAGGAATATAGCCTTACGACCATGCTCAAGCACTTTTGCAATTGATTGGAGGTAGACCTCTGTTTTTCCACTGCTGGTAATACCATGAAGTAAGATAACGACTGGTTTGGGTTGTTCGAGCTTTCTGTTGATAATATCAAAGGCGTTTTGCTGCTCTTCGGTAAAAGTTAAATGTTGTTGCAATGGGCCGAAATCGCAAGTCGTATCGATAATGTGCTGGGGTTTATTTTGTATGGCAAGAAATCCCTTTTTTTCGAGTTGACGAAGTCCGGGCATCTGGCAATCACTGATATGTATGAGCTCTTTGGCGCTTATTTCTTGGAAATTTTCACCGAAAAATTCAAGTACCTTCGCCTGCTTTGGCGCACGTGTTTTTAATTGCGAGAGAATCTTCTGGTCAAGTTTTGTTAGGGCATCACAAGGCGTAACAAAGAGCGCCTCCTTTTCCTTTACGCTTCTGCGCGCAACCGGCGGGATTACGGCATTGATCGCCTCTCCCCAGCCGCAGTAGTAATGGGATGATAGCCACTTTGTAATTTTGAGCATGACATCGTCGGCCAGCGGTGTCTTATCAATTACGTTAATAATGTCCTTTATTTTATACGGGGAAGGAGTATCCGTAAATCCGACACAAAATCCTGTGGTTATTTTATTACCGAAGGGTATTTTTACCCGCATACCTGTTGTAAGGTTGTCTCTTAAGTGTGGAGGAATGCTGTAATGAAATATCTTATTTAAGGGAATATTGACGACCACTTCCGCATATAATTTTTGGGGTGGCTGATTTGATTGCAAAGATTGATGTTCTGATATGATCTCATTTGAACATGAAGCAATGGGAGTCGAGGTCTGATTTGTGAGGCCGGTATACATAGATTTATAGTAAAAATTCCAATTTGCCCGCAAAAGACGCGAAAATCATGTCCTCGTGAAAACGGGGAACGGGGAAGCGAAATCCCTTTCATTTTTTTTGTGTTTCGTGGGTAATATGCTACTACCGAAGGCCGCCTAATTAATGAGAGGATACTAGCAAAATAATAGTATGGTGTCAAGGTAGATACTCAAGCCAAAAATTGGGATTGATTAAACAAGCCATAGAGGTCACTGAGATCATCTACTGAGAAAGGCGGGAGACAAGAGGCGAGATAAATCTCGCGCTACGATTACATAACCTGGATTGAAACTCTATGACGTAAACTTTGTGGTAGAAAAGTCAAAGGATGGCTGATTTGAGAGAAAAAGGCTATACAAATATTGTGGTTCTTCGTTTACATAAACAAACTTCTAGTTATAACTGGCCACGAATTTTCACGAATTAACCCTAATTATGCATTCGCGAATATTCGTATCCATATCGCGGCTGATCAGTGTTTCATAAAACGTATCGCAATTAATCAGAGGGCAGATTTTATGAAGTTGCCATTAATTATCAAATCTTGGAAAAAAGGATCGTGGTATTTGGCGCGTGCGCCAGAGCTTTACTTTATCTCACAAGGAAGAACGCCAGAAGAAGCAAGGAAAAACCTCCTGGAAGTTATCAGCATACAATTTGAGGAAATGAAAAATATGGGAACTATTGATGAATATTTACAAGAATGCGGATTTGACACGAATGGTGAAGAAATAACCCCTCAGATTGAAATAATAGGGTTTGAAAAATCAGTAATTTCGGTGTCCTGATGCATCGAATAACCCCCTTTGATTATCGAGTCCTCTTGAAGATATTTCAGATGTTTGGTAGCATTGACGCCAAGAATTCAACAGAGTGGGAATAGGAGTGGTATCTAAAATGTTCATCGAAAGCAAAAACGGCTTCGATATCAAAATGGTTTATCAGGGCAAAGCTTGTACAATCCGTAAAACTTAATCTTTTATCTGATAATTGTCTAAAGATAGTTTTTGCTGCTTCCTCAATATCTTCTGTAATACGGAGAATAACAATATGGCTTTTTTGTATTTCTTCCATAAATCTAACAGATACAGCATGATTACTTCTTGTTTTAAGGAGTGTATAGACTTCATCCAATACGTAATCAGAACTGTAGATATAAGACTTTTTATCTTGAATTTGTTTGTAGATAATTTTTGCTGTGGAGTTAAATTGGTCTTTAGGAACAGTAGGGGCACAGAATGCGCTTGTATCTATAAAGACCTTCAATCTGTACCCTCTCCGTAGAGATATTTATCATGATGAAGGGAAAGGTCGGTATCGGAACAATCTTTTGCTATGCCAATAATCCCTTGTAGAGTACATTCATTTGTTTGATGTTCAATAGGATAGGAAATGGTTATTTTAACTTTTTCGTGTTCCTTGATATGGATTTTCCCTAAAGGTTTAAAAACTCCATTTTCAAATATTGCTTCAATGGTTTTTGTCATAGCTTTTTCTCCTTTTATTCAAAATATTATACGTTTATTGTGAGTTTTGTAAAGGCCAAATTAAGTATCGACTAAACGAAAACGCATACGTTTGTCATTTCCACCGAAGGGAGAAATCTGTGAACTTTATGGCAGAAAAGCCAAAGAATGCCTGATTTGAGAGAAAAAAAAGACTTGACAATCACAGTTGATTCTTGGTTGATATAGACTAATTCCTTGAATATTTCATATAAATTCTGAGGGGAAAGCGAATGGCATTATCCTTGCGAGCCAAGTAAGACCTATTATCAAATGGACACATCCTCCTTTGCGAAAGGAGGCAGTAAGGATTATGAGAACCATATTATCTTTCCTTTATCGTAGTAGTTGCAATATCGTTTTTTGTACAGCAGTTTTATTATCAGTAGTATTGACTCTTACAGGCGCATTGTCAGCATCAACCACGCCTCAGATTGCAGCAGGAGGGTATCACTCCATCGCCCTTAAATCAGATGGTATTGTCTTGGTGTGGGGGTATAACAACTATGGGCAATTGGGAGATGGAACTTACACGTATTGTAAAACTACCCCAGTACAATTAAGCAGTTTGAGCGGCGTTACTGCCATCTCAGGCGGAGAGTATCACACCATCGTCCTGAAATCAGACGGGACAGTCTGGGCGTGGGGATGTAATGATGACGGTCAATTGGGAGATGGGACTACCACGCAGAGAAATGCCCCTGTGCAGGTAAGCAGTTTGAGCGGAGTCGCTGCCATTACAAGCGGAGGACATCACACCATCGCCTTAAAGTCGGACGGGACGGTCTGGGCGTGGGGATATAATCATTATAGGCAATTGGGAGACGGGACTACCACGAATAGCACTACCCCAGTACAGGTAGGTGGTTTGAGTGACGTCACGGCAGTCGCAGGAGGAGGATATCACACGATCGCCCTGAAGTCAGATGGGACAGTCTGGGCGTGGGGACGTAATGGTTACGGTCAATTGGGAGACGGGACTTACACGGATAGCTCTACCCCGGTACAAGTAAGCGGATTGAGCGGTGTTATTGCCATCGCAGGTGGATGGGGGCATACCATAGCCCTGAAGTCAGATGGAACGCTCTGGGCGTGGGGATGTAATGGTTCTGGACAATTGGGAGACGGAACTACCACGTATAGAAAGGTTCCGGTACAGGTAAGTGGTTTGAGCGGTGTTACTGCCATTGCTGGAGGATATGACCACACCGTTGCCTTGAAGACAGACGGGACGGTCTGGACATGGGGAAATAACGATTATGGGCAATTGGGAGACGGAACTACCACGCGGAGAACTACCCCGGTACAGGTGAGCGATTTGAGCGGCGTTACTGCTATCGCAGGCGGATATGGTCACACCATTGCCCTGAAGTCAGACGGGACGGTCTGGACATGGGGACATAATAATTATTGTCAATTGGGAGACGAGTCTGACGCGGATAGAACAACTCCAGTACGGATAGGTACTCTCAAACCAGCAATCCCAACAGTAGCTACTACCTCAGCTACAAATGTGACGTTTAATTCTGCAATCCTCAATGGGAGCGTTAATGCCAATGGTGCATCTACTACGGCGTGGTTTAAGTATGGATCAACTAGCCCTAAAACAAGCGAGGTTTAAAAACCTTGCCCGTCACCGTAATTTTGATCTATTTCTGGCAATATTTTGAAGCGCTTTTTCTTGTAAAAACATGTTTTTTGACCTCTCA
>JAUSDH010000011.1 GCA_030650655.1 Candidatus Brocadiaceae bacterium | reverse complement strand
CGTTTCTTCTTATGCTATGATAATGTATGGCACCAGCTATTTTTTCTTTCCCCGTTCCACTTTCTCCTCGTATCAGGACGGTTGCATCTCTATCAGAGACGCTCTTTACGGTTTCAAGCACTTTTTTCATAGCCTCGCTTTTTCAAATAATATTGCCGAACTCAAACTCAGATTGTATCTCCTTTCTTAAACGATTTACTTCAGCAGTCGTATTTTTATAGTATAGCGCTCTTTGAAGTTTGATAATTAACTCGTCGGTAGAAAATGGTTTTGCAATATAATCATATGCCCCTTCTTTGATAGCTGATACGGCACTTTCGAGCGTCCCATAAGCCGTCATGATGACGACTATAATTTCCTGATTATGTTTTTTAATCTCTTTGAGAAAATCCATCCCACTCATACCGGAAAGTCTCAGGTCCGTCACCACAACATCGTACTCTTCGGATTTCACCATCTTTAATCCATCAATGGCATTATCTACTGATTTTACATTATATCCTTCTTTTTTTAATTGGCTTTCCAATGATATCCTCATGAGTTTTTCATCATCGACTATCAGTACCTTACTACTCATACATTACTCCTCAATTTTATTATAATCTGGAAATATTTCTCATCATGTCAAAACTGCCACTTTCCTTACTGGTAAGCAAACAAAAAATGTCGTCCCTTCACCCACCTTACTTTCAACCAGTATGTTTCCATTATGATCATCCATAATTCTCTTACTGATTGCAAGCCCTAATCCGCTTCCCATCTCCTTTGTGGTAAAAAACGGATTGAATATTTTATTGAGAATTTCTTCTCTGATCCCAATTCCAGAATCCGTAATCGTAACTTGTATATTCGATGGTTGATGATCACAATAACCGGTCTTTATTATCAGGTTGCCGCCGCTTGACATACTATCCAGTGCATTTACAATAATATTAATGATAACTTGAGAAATATTATCCGCGTCTCCGTAAATCTCAGGCAATTCAGGTGATAAAACTTTCTCCAAACAGGTGCTTTGTTCTTTTATCCTGTGGTCTACAAACCGCAAGGAACTTTCAACAATCTCATTTAGGCTATGATTGGTCATATGCATAGAATACGGGCGAGAAAACGCCATCAACTGTTTGATAATTACTTCGATCCGTTTCAACCCCTCGAACATCAAATCGAGAAACTCCAGATTTTGTGATGTATTTCCAGGTTCTTTCTTCATCATTTTTACGAAATTCAGCAATCCCCCCAGGGGGTTATTTACCTCATGGGCAACACCAGCGGCCAATTCTCCAACAGCAGCCAAACGTTCAGCCTGAATGAGTTGCAACTCCATTCTCTTCCTCTCGGTAATATCCCTGCAAATCCACTGAATTGTCTTCTTTTTACCATATTCAATCACGCTTGCACTTATACTGGTTGGAGCAAGCCTCCCATCAATATGCTGACAATCGATATTGTCCAGCATCCCAGACCCCGCCTCGTTTATCGTTGTCCACAGTTGCTTTGTCCTGTCACGATCATATTCCGGAACAATTTCCCATATTTTCTTTTTACTTAATTCATGTCTTGAATACCCTGTTATTTCTTCTGCTTTTTTATTTGAATCCACAATCGATGCCGAATCGGCATCAAGCGTAAAGATAGCATCATTCGCAAGATTGATAGATTCTCTGTATTTTCCTTCGGATTCTCTCAGTTGTGCGGTTCTCTGGCGAATCTTCTGTTCAAGCCCTGCATAAGATTCTTCCAGCTTTTCAGCCATCCTATTAAACTCTGATGCAAGTATGCCTACTTCATCCCGTGATTTAAGTAAAATACGATGCCCAAGTATCCCTTTCCCAATAGCATTAGCCCCCTGAACTAACTGAAGGATGGGATGTGTAATCCCGTGCACAAGGATAAAAACAATAATTACGATAATCACTACACTCACGATCGCAAGGGTAATAACCTGATTTTTTAATTCCATGATGGGCATGAAGGCCTCAGATGTATCCTGTTTTACAATCAAACCCCACTTCAGCTGTGGTATGTACCGAAAGGCAAGGAGAACATCTACGCCCCGATAGTCAAAAGCCTTTATAATACCCTCTTCCATCGCATCTAACATAAAAGATTCTGGCACGAGTAGCTTCGCGGTAATACTCATTTTTAACGCAGTACCAGAAAGATGCCGCGTATTGTTAAGGAACATTAACTTGTCTCCCTCTCGCCGCACCAATAAGGTCTCGCCTGTTTCTCCCCTATTCGGCCAGTCCTGGATCAACTGTTCAATAGAATCTTTCGTATTCACGCGAATAAGTACGATACCGTTAATTACCTCTGTTTCTTCCATAGTAATCGGGTCTGTTATTTTCATCGTACCGAAGATGGTCATCCCAATTTGTTTTGTATAATCAGAATAGTGAATATCTTTAAAGGGAATTCCCTGATTTTCCAAAACACTGAGGTAATACTTGTAATCAAAATCTACTAACCCGATATTTGATTCATTGGTAGATATTACAATTTCACCATTTTCTACATCCAAAATAGATATCTCGTCACAATAGATAAATTTCCCCTTGAGTTCCCCTAAATATTCCGAAAGTCTTTTATAATACACTTTACCAATTTCCGATTCTTTCATCCTCCCAATCGTATGAAATGCCTTCCGCAGGTAAAGCAAGTTCGAAAAAGACACTTCTAAGGATTTATTTGTCGAAAGAACACCAATATCAACAATTCGCTCCTGTAACCACGTACTAAGCTGTGTCTTTTTTAAATCTGCGATGGAAGTAAGCTTTTCAACCACTCTTTCGTTTAATGCCTTCTTTCCACTGTTATACGCTGTACTGCTTACAATAAGGATAGGAAGAGTCGTCATGAGTATAAAGTAGCAAATAAGCTTAACTTTGATACTCTTAAAAAAACCGACAAAACCCTTTATCCCGCTACTTTCATTAACCATCCCGATTACTCCAAAATTCCTTGAAAATCTTTATCAGGAATTATATTTCCATATCAATCTTAAATAAAGCATATTTTCTTTATCACCCCTACCCGAATGAAGCTTTTTAAATATTCTTTAATTGACATCATTTGTCTGTATTATTATAATTCTAAATAATATATTTGTAACCAAAATACTTCTCCCATTTGCATACGGACGAAGAGATGATGATTCTACAAAAAATCTTTAGTTCATCAAAAAGCATGAAAAATAATCCCTATAAAACCAACAGCTTAATTACATTTCTCTTTATTATAATTTTCGCTCTTCTTCAATTCAAATCCGTTCAGGCAGAAACCCCCAAAATCCCCTGGCAAATGTTTCGCGGAGATATCCAACATACAGGCCAGAGCGAATACAAAGGGCCACAAACTAATAATTTAAAATGGGTCTTTAATCTCAACACTCGTAGCACCTCTTCTCCAGCCGTTGGATCGGACGGTACTGTCTATGTTGGTTCCATTGACGGCAGGCTGTATGCTATTAATCCGGACGGCAATACAAAATGGACTTTTCAGGTGGGTAGCGAAATAACAGCCTCACCTGCTATTGGAGATGACGGAACAATCTACGTTGGCTCCAGGGACAAAAAAATGTATGCAATCACCCCAGATGGGAAGCCTAAATGGACATTCACGGCTAATGGTATCATCCTTTCCTCTGCAGCAGTTACGGCTGACGCCCTTTACTTTGGATCTGACGATAACACCCTCTATGTCCTTACCCTTGACGGTAAATTGAAATGGAAATTTACTGCCAAGAGCAATATAACGGCATCACCTGCGCTAGGGACTGACGGCACTGTTTACCTATTCGAGTCCAGCGGCGCTATGCATGCATTATCTCCTGATGGAATGGAAAAATGGGTAAAGAGAGTTGGTACAGGCGTATATCGATCCTTCTCTTCTCCTTCGGTAGGTTCCGACGGAACAGTCTATGTGGGTACAGACAGCGGCAGGGCTGTTGCCATAAAACCTGATGGCAATGTTAAATGGTATATTAATACAGGAAAGGCAATTCATTGTACCCCTGCTATTGCGAAGGATGGGACAATTATCTTTGGTTCATATAACGGTTTCGTTTATGCGGTACATCCAGATTGCAAACTCAAATGGAGTTTCAAAACCAGCAACTGGGTGGAATCATCACCGGCCATCGACTCAGAAGGAACTGTTTATATTGGTTCAAGTGACGGGAAACTCTATGCCATCAATGCAGACGGCACCCTGAAGTGGTCATTTCAAACAAAAGACGCCATTGAATCATCCCCCGCGATAGGTCCTGACGGTACCGTCTATATTGGATCAAACGACACCCACCTGTACGCAATAGGCGGCACTCCACAAACCACATCAGTACCAATGTTCGAAAAATAAAAGGTACAAAGACAATAAAACAATTCATTACAAGAATGCACAATCGTTTTAATCTTGCCATCATCTGATAATCGAGATGCAGCGCATTTCTTAAACCATAGTTCAATAACTCAAGAAATACATTCTTATCATGAGTATCATTAAAGATTGCCGTCCTTCGATTACCGGTGTGCGTTGTTATATGGCCACTAATCAATACCCTATCCCCAGTTTTGAAGAAATCTCGTTGAGTTTCTTATCGACTGTCCACACCGGAATCTCAGTTAATATAGCCGAAGCAATCAAATGAATATCAATATATCCTAACCCTTTCCCCATAAGCGTATGATCTTCTATGAATTTCATCACTTCTTTATGTTCTACATGGGTTGCCATAGGGAGTGCCTGCAGAAGAGAAAGTATTTCAGCCCTGTTTTTGAGATTACCGCAAGCAAGCTCACCAACGATGAACGGATGGCAGACAACATGGCCTTCATTTAACAGTGTTTCAAGCCCAATATTTCCATTTCGCAAATGCACTGCCCACACTGAAGTGTCCACAAGGACCATCTTATGTGCCTGCCGCTCTTCTGCGGGGTATCATCTCTAATTTCTTTTCAGTGCTCCCCAGTTTGGCAAGTCTCCTGGCGCTTTCCCTCGCGATAAGTGCTTCGAGACCGAGCCTCACCAGTGACGTTTTTTCCTTAATGCCAGTCAACTTCGCTGCTTTATCAAGCAATTCGTCATCTATGTTTATTGTTGTTCTCATGAACTCACCTCCTCATGAAATATGCATTAATGTATGTATTTATAATATGTCATTGTCAAGAAATTTCCGGTATAGCATGCGGGGTTAAGGTATCTTCTCAAGAGGGTAGCTTCCCCAAAGTTGATTTGTGAGGGGGTCGCGTCCGAGATTATCATGCAGGCATGTCCTCATGAAAATTGGGATCCGTACCTATCGGATGCTGCCGATAGGGAACTGAAGACTGGTGCTGAAATTCCTAATTATACCTACAATTCAACCTTGACAAACATCAAGAATTAATGTATCTTCTTTGTAGATACATATAAAGGAGGTGTTTAGATGAAAACTCGTATACAAAAATGGGGAAACAGCCTTGCATTGCGCATTCCAAAATCGTTCGCTAATGAGGTAGGGCTGGAACAGGATTCACCGGTTGAAGTATCGCTGGAAGATGGAAAGCTTGTTATAGAGGCCGCTACTAAATCCAAGTTGACTCTCAGACGACTCCTTGCGCAAGTCACCAAAGACAATCGACATTCTGAATTTGATACAGGGCCTGCCACAGGAAGCGAAGTATGGTAAAGAAGGGTTACGTCCCGCAACGCGGCGATGTCGTGTGGATTACTTTGAATCCGCAATCAGGTCATGAACAGGCAGGGCGTCGCCCGGCGGTGGTGCTTTCACCGGGGATATATAATGAAAAAGTTGAACTTGCCATTCTCTGTCCTGTTACAAATCAAATCAAGGGTTATCCTTTTGAAGTTCTCATGCCTGATGGCTTGCCTGTGAGCGGAGTAATTTTGGCTGACCAGATTAAGAGTTTAGACTGGCGTGTTCGGGATGCAGAATGGATATGTACCTTACCCCCTCGAATAGTGGTAGAGGTATTGCAGAAACTTGGCACGTTGCTATCATGATAAAGACGTATGATAAAAGTAATTCTTTTGAAGAAATCAAAAAACTCCTGGCTATGTTAACTTGAAAACATAAAAGGATTCTGATAATTGATAAATGAAGGTTTGATAACCCTTTGCTTTCCAGTGAAGCGTGACATTAAACCAAAATGAAAAAGATTGAATTGGCAAGCAGAAGATGATAAACTGCAAAAATGAGTACGCCACATCCAATACCGTATCAGGGTAGCAAAAGGAACTTGGCTGACGACATCCTACGCTATTTCCCCGCCAAGGTAGAAACCTTGCATGAACCTTTTGCGGGTTCAGCGGCCATCTCGTTGGCGGCAGCGGCTCATAAGAGAGCCAACCGTTTTCATATCAACGATTTAAACAAGCCTCTTGTTGATCTTTGGCGGGCCATTGTCAAAGCGCCTGAAAAGCTTGCCGCGGAATATAATGTTCTCTGGACAGCACAACTCGACGATCCCAAAGCCTTCTACAAAAAAATTCGTGATGAATTCAACCTCATGGGAAAACCTGATTATTTCCTCTACCTCCTCGCCAGGTGCGTGAAGGCATCCGTTCGTTACAACGCAAATGGAGAGTTCAACCAAAGCCCTGATAATCGACGAAGAGGCATGACCCCCGCCACTATGCGAGATCAGCTTTTCGGCGCTTCCTACCTCCTGAAGGGCAAAACAACTTTCTCATCAAAAAACTATCGGGATGTCGTATTATCGGCAAATCGCGATGACTTAGTTTATATGGACCCGCCATATCAGGGTGTTTGTGGAAATAGAGACACCCGATATCTTGCAAGTGTCCAATTTTGTGAATTTGTTGAGGTTCTGGAACAGTTAAATTCCCGTGGGATTAAGTACATCGTGAGCTATGATGGGCGCACAGGCAAAAAAGTACATGGTCGTCTGTTGCCGGAGAACTTGAAACTAACCCACATAGAGATAGACGCGGGGCGTTCAACTCAAGCGACGCTTCTCGGAAGAGACGATGCGACATACGAATCCCTGTACCTATCGCCCTCATTATCGGATGAGCTTAAAAAGCCATCGATGATTCGACGCTTGACACAGAGCGAACAATTGAGTCTCTTGGAAGCCAGCACATGAACAAACCGAAACCCCCCAAGGAATTCATCAAGCTTTGTAAGAAAGTCATTGCCAAAAGACCACGAACCGTCATTGATCATATCCTTAAACACGGGTTTATAACCACACAGGAACTGAAGGATAAATACGGCTATAATCACCCTCCTCGCGCGGTGCGTGATGTTAAAGAAAACGGCATCCCTATTGAAATGTTCCGTGTTGAAGGAAGTGACGGCCGAAAGATCGCGGCATACCGTTTTGGAGATCCCAAGAAAGCGCGTTTTGGGAAGCAAATGGGTCGCACCGCTTTCACGAAGGAATTGAAACAAGAACTGATAAAAAACTTTGGCGCAAAATGCGCCATTTATCTTGAACCATTCGACGAGCGTGATTTACAGATAGACCATCGTATTCCGTTTGAGGTCATCGGGGATTCCCTGGAAGGTGGTTTTCGTGCGGGAGATTTTATGCTGCTTTGCGGTTCCGCCAATCGCGCCAAGTCCTGGTCGTGCGAGCATTGCTTAAACTGGCTTGAACAGAAAGATCCGAATATTTGCCACTCCTGCTACTGGGCCTATCCCGAAAACTACACTCATATAGCGATGCGGCCAATTCGCCTCCTGGACATCATGTGGACAGGCGATGAAGTGGAAGTTTATGACCGCTTGAAGAAAAAAACAGAAGAACTTCAACAGGAAATGCCTACCTACGTGAAAAAAATCATCTCGAGGAATTTACAATAATAAATATCCTAAATCGGGTAATCGGGAGGTCGTAGATTAACGCCTCCCAATCCCCACACCACCGGACATGCGGCTCCGCATCCGGCGGTTCATTGTGGATAATGTATCGCAACCCATAGCTCCTTTACTGAAATCAGTCCCTGTTTTGCAAG